>JANLUJ010000762.1:0-7472 GCA_031363425.1 Pirellula sp. | reverse complement strand
CCAAATGAACTTCGCTCGTTGGTTCCATACCTACATGGTCATTACCCTCGATACTTTATCTACGGCCCATTGGCATTTGAGGCAGCCTCCGGTGAACTTACCATCTCCATGATGTCAGACCAGCGATTGTCAATGATATTGGGGATGCGCAAGAGCCCCCTGCTTTCGTCGATGTTAAGTCGCCCGACCGATGAACTCCAAGAGATTGTCCTTATTCCCTCCGCTCCATTTTCTCATCGGAGCACCAAGGGCTATCGTCCTCCAGTGATGAGTGTGGTCGAATCGATTAACGGAACGAAGATTCGAAGCTTGAAGCATTTGGTGGAGGTCCTTCGCGATTGTTCCGACGAGTTTTTGGAATTCGATTTTGCGGAAGTGAATTCGGAGAAGCTGGTTTTCAATCGCAAAGAGATTGCATCCGCCACGGAGTCGATACTCGCAGACAACAACATTCGCAAGCAGTTTTCAGACGATCTGGAAGATATCTGGAATAGCGGCAAACCAAAATAAGCCGCAATTCTGGAAAGATCTTCCCAGGCCGTTGGGATCCAAAAATACCGCAGGCTAGTACTCAATGGCATTCACATTCGGACATGTGAGCCGCCGGGCGCTAGCCGCGGGTGACTTAAATTCAGTGAAATTGCCTCGTTACACCGGCGGCTAGCGCCTTGCCGCTCACAAAGTAAGTGCCATTCGGCTAGTACTGCCTAGCACGACGCGCAAGCTAGTGAATCCAATCGCCAATTCACTAGCTTGCGCGTCGTGCTAAGGTAGCTTTCAGACTGCCGCTCGCCTGAACAAAGCAAGCGCCTAAGAATCAATCAGAATTCGCAACATCCTTCGAAGTGGTTCCGCGGCTCCCCATAACAACTGATCACCAACGGTAAAGGCGGCAAGATACCGTCCTGGTTGCGTTGGCTCCAACGACAGTTTTCGTAATCGACCGACTGGGCAAACTAGCCCACCTGTTACGGCTGCGGGAGTGAGCAACTCCATCGATGCCGACCTTTCGTTGGCAATAACTCTTGCCCAAGGATTCGCTGTACCTAGCATGTCTTCGATTTCATCCAGCGGTACATCTCTTTTGAGTTTGATCGTCAAGGCTTGACTATGACAGCGCATGGCTCCAATTCGAACGCATAATCCATCGATCGGAATCGTATCTGGCCGCAGTCCTAAAATCTTGTTCGTTTCCGCTCGTCCTTTCCATTCTTCACGGCTCTGGCCATCCCCCATGTCCTTGTCAATCCAAGGAATCAAACTGCCGTTGAGGGGAGCCCCGAAGTGCTCGGTGGGATAATCGGTGGACCGGATGGCGGTCGCAACGTTGCGGTCAATTTCTAGAATTGCAGAAGCAGGATCGGAAAGTAAATCGGAAACGCTGCAGTGTGCTACACCCATTTGCGTCAAAAGCTCACGCATGTTTTGAGCACCTGCACCTGAGGCCGCTTGATAGGTCATGCTGGTCATCCATTGCACCAGATCCTGTTGAAACAATCCGTGCATTGCCATCAGCATCAGCGATACCGTGCAGTTGCCGCCAACAAAGGTTTTGATTCCGCTCTTTATTCCCTCGCGGATAACCCGATCATTTACAGGGTCCAAAATAATGATGGCTTCGTCCTTCATTCGTAACGAAGATGCTGCATCGATCCAATAACCGTTCCAACCACTGGATCGAAGCCTTGGATAGGCATCGCTCGTGTAGTCTCCACCCTGGCAAGTAATGATGACGTCCATCTTGGAAAGGCCTGCGATATCAGTCGCCGACTGTAGCCGGCCCGATTCGATGCCACCAATTTTCGGGCCAGGCCCCCCTGCATTGGAAGTTGAGAAGAACACAGGCTCGCAGTGTTCGAAATCGCGTTCCGCCGTCATGCGCTGAAGGAGCACGGAACCAACCATTCCACGCCAACCGACTAATCCAACTTTGATCACAATTTTTCTCGTCGGGGTTTGAAGTCTGAAGTTTAAATTATCCAAATACCTGTTCGACGTTGCCGCGGAGAATCTGCTTGCCCAATTCCAGAGCTTTGTCCTCCGACCAACTTCGTTCTTGGCAGAAATCTTCTGCCAAGATGCGAGCTAGGATGCGTTTATACATTCGGAACTTGGGAAGAATAAACTCCAGCTTGTAAGCATCGCTGTAATAACCCAATTGCTTGTTTCTCGGAATGGCCTCGATGCGTCCTCGAAGATCGTGCCGAATGTAGTTTGGAGTGTTGCTATACCACCAGTGCCCATGAGTCAAAACGTTAGGGAAAATCCATGCGTAGTCCACAAGCTCTTGATTGGTAACCGACGCTAGGACCGAAATAGGAAACGGAAGGTTCGGGAATGCATTGAAAAGTTCAGCGTATTGAATCAAGGAAACTCTCGAATCATACAAGTCCTGTCCCTGAAATACGCCGTTAGGATATACTCGACGGCTTACGCCGATCATGAGATCGAATGGCAAACGGTAAGCATCGGCCAACTCGGCAATCTTCCAAAAGACCCATTCGGCCATTGTCTTTTTGTTGGGTTCAGATGCGTCAATTCCGCACTGGATAACATCATCTAAAGCGACTTGGGCTGCATGACTTTGATCTGTGTATGCCTTTGGGCAAAACCAAGTAGGTAGAGAAATCGCACACGCTCTGGCTCCACGTGATTTGAATCTCAAAAAAAGCACATCAAGCGATTGCTTTAGATCTGCAAGATTGGTCGCCGTGCGCCCCGATGCCGATTGGAGGCGTTCGCGAACCTTCGGTTGTGCAAGGTGGAACACCAGGTCATCGGTCCTTAGGCATGGAACATATCGATCAGTATCAAAACCTTCCAGTGGATCATCGAAATCGTTTGTCAGAAAAACCTTTTCCACCTTGCTTGCTTTGAGCACCTGGGATTCCCAATCCGATTCAAGCATTTTTGACTCAGCCAGATCGTAAACCGTTTCCCAGTTGGATTTGTCGATTTCATCTCCAACGAATCCAAAGAGCACTTGAGATAGTTCCACAAACCAAGACCACTGCACCGTGTTGTCTATGTTCCCAAGGTGACTAAATAACCGTTCCACTTTTTCGCGTGGAGAGATACCCGATTCCTCAATGAGGTGCTTGGGCAGTCCCGATGAATGCGCGAGTTCAGTATAGTAATGGTAACCAAGGAGATCAGCTAACGAATGGGCGGTGGGAGAGTGCGGGTTGATATGGGAATGCGAATCGATCAAGAGAATCGAATCCAACTGTTCAAACAATCTCAGTTGTAAAGATCGGCTCATTGTTGCATCTCAGTCTTTCGTTATTGAAACTTATCCGCCGCTGACTGGTGGGATGAATGCAATCTCGGAATCGGATTGCGTCCTGTCGATGATCTCAGCGTCGCAAACAAACTCATTGTCAATTGCTATCCTGGCAAACTCAACGAGTGATTTCAGTGGTTCGCTGTGAACCACTATAGCTTCTTTAAGATGGAGGACAGACATGGGAAGACTTACGTCGAGTTCGATGAAGTCAGAACCGGCAAGTTCTCGTGCGCCAGCAAATAGTTTCACCACGAGTCGAACGATCAAGATGAGTATCGGCTTTTTCCAGTTCCCGTTTGTGCGGTTCCGATGCTCCAGCAACGATAACCTTGCGATTCAACTATTGATTTGACGTGGGAAGCGTAATATGGACTGACAATCAGGACCAAACCGATCCCCATGTTGAAAACGTGTTCCATTTCCTGTTGCTCGATCTCACCCAGCTTGGCAATCCATTCAAAGATGGGCAGGATCTCCCACGAGCCTCTTTCGAAAATCAAGTCTACATTCGGTGGCAAGATCCGTTCTGTATTTTCCAGCAAACCGCCACCCGTGATATGTCCGATACCGTGGATGACATTTTTGACTTTGTAATGGGTTAAGACCGCCCTGGTAAGCTTGCTATAGATCAGTGTGGGAGTCAACAGGGCGTCACCTACCGTCATCCCTAGTTCAGGCACAAAGCTACTAATGTCTAAACCAGCCTCCTCAAAGACTGCCTTCCGAACGAGGCTAAAACCATTGCTATGCACTCCCGACGAATTAATACCAAGGACGATGTCTCCAGAAGCGATATCCCGTCCAGTGATAAGATTTTTCTTTTCGACAACGCCAACACAAAACCCTGCCAAATCGTAATCATCCGATTGGTATAAATCAGGCATGATCGCGGTTTCGCCACCCAAGAGACTGCACTCCGCTGCGATGCAACCGTCTGAAATTCCCTGAACAATGGATTCAAGAAGCGGCGGATTGTCTTTGGACATGGCCACGTAGTCAAGAAAGAAAAGGGGTTCCGCACCCGTACAAAGGACATCATTTACGCACATTGCGACCAAATCGATGCCCACCGTCGCATGCCTCCCAGCTTTGATCGCAACCTTTAATTTCGTTCCGACGCCGTCGGTTCCAGATACCAGTATCGGATTTTGATAGTTTCGCGAGAACAGCGATTTCGAGAAGTCGAGTGCAAATAGTCCTGCAAATCCGCCGTCGTTTCTGACGACGCGCGGAGTAAACGTTCGATGCATCAGTCGGGGTAACCGCTGCATTGACTGTTCATACAATTCGAGATCGACACCGCTATCTTTATAGGTGATTGCCATTGGCTAGGCAGAAACTTTGGTTGGGGGAAGTTGCAAAAATGATTGGGGCGACATTATCCCTTTTTTGGCCGATAAATAAAGTACGCCTCAAATGTAGTTGGTTGTGGAACTTATGCTATAAGCTACCGCGCGAACCACTAGCAACAGTTGCATCCTGATACACGCTCGGTAGCCAAACGCGAAAAGTGCTTCCGCATCCCAGTTGGCTCGTTAGACTGATGTCCCCCCCCAAAAGCCGACAAAGTTCTCGAACAATGGAGAGCCCCAGCCCCGTGCCAGAATGCTCTCGCGTCAGGCCATCCATTCCAGTGACCCCTTTGGCTTGTCTAAATTTTTCAAAAATGATTTCGAAATCACTGGAAGCTATCCCGACACCTGTGTCAGAAACGGAAAGCAATAGTTCATCCTCGCTTTGCCATTCGCAATAAACAGTGACCAGACCCCCTTCGGGAGTGAATTTGATGGCGTTAGAAAGTAAGTTCGTAAGAATCTGCTGAACTTTACCCTGGTCCTGTGTAATGCGCATTTCCGATTGACTTGAGTCCACCCGTAAGTCGATATTTTTGTCCTCGGCCATCTTCAACACGATTTCGCATTGAGCATGTATCACCGAAAGAATGCAGAACTCTGTTGGTCGTACTTCCATTTTCCCGGCTTCGACCTTTGCCAAGTCCAAGATGTCGTTAATCATATCCAAGAGCAATCGGCCGCTACTTTGAATGTTTGACGCATATCGCCGTTGTTTGTCTGTAAGGGATTCGAATCCCTGCAGAACTTCGCTAAAGCCAAGAATGCTATTGAGTGGTGTTCGCAACTCATGGCTCATATTCGCCAAAAACTCACCCTTCAATCGATTCGCTTCGAAAAGTTTCAAATTCACTCTCGCTAGCTCGTCGACTCGAAGGTCTTTTTCAGCATTCACGGACTGGAGTTGCTCCTGTGTTTCAGTCATGTGTCGAAGCATGCGATTGAACGACTCAGACAGTTCGTGGAATTCGTCCTCTGTATCGACCGAGAATCGCAATGACGTGTCCCCTCGCGTAATTTCTTCGCTGACGTGTTTCATGTAGCTAAGCGGACGAATCACAAGGCGCTTCAATACCCAGTGAATAAAGAACAAAGATAAGGCCAGAGTGCAAATCGCGATCGATGTTAGCATCGCATAGCTCCACATGCTCCATACGGCCGTCTCACTGTAGGGCATTTTGACCTTCATCACCCGAAATGGATCGAGCGACGGAGTGGTGGAAATCTTTGTGGCTGTTTCCACCCCTTTGTGGCATTCGCGAAGGCAAGTTTTATCAAACGCAATTGGATGATAATAGTAGAAGTAGTCGGTCGAACGAGCTTCTTGAAACGTATACGGAGCTACCAAAGGAGTGACGTTCGGTAGATTGTCTGCGTTGACCTTGGAATCATCCAAAAACGTGGAGGAAAGAGCCGTTTTTTCCTCGGCTTGTTTGGCCTCAGCCGCCGCGATACTGTCCAATTCAGCCAACTTGGCGTGGATCCAATTCAATCGTTCCACATCGTTTTTTTCGATTGCGACCTTTGCCCCAAGATCCCAATGTTCCAAAAGATCATCGATGCGAAGAATCTCATATTCGTATCGAGACTGCAGCATGTATTTGCGAAGTATGTCGAGAATGCCTGTTCTTATCTCCGCCGACGGAGATCGCGCAAGGTCGGCAGACGATGAGTTCATTGCTGTTACTTGAGAATCAAACGTCTTGAAGTCGGTCGAAATATGCTTCCAACCTATGACTGCGTTCGCGTAATCACGTGCCGATTGGCGGGTGGTTTCCATTACAAGTCGCGACGCAACGACTTGCACAGCGTAAAAGGCCAAAAGCAGAGAGCCTAGGAGAGCAAGGCCCAAGAACAACAAGCATTTTCTTTCTAGGGACCAGTTTCCAACAAGCGTTTTCAAAAAACTATTTGCCATGTGGGGGGGAGCCTGGAGTTTTGGTGCGAAAACGGAAAGTCGGTAATCTCAGACTTTTGAACCAAGATTTGTATGAATCTAAAGGATTTGGCGTTTGAGTGACAGATTCTGTCATGGGAACTTCCGAAGTTACATTTTGCCGAAGTACTCGCTTTTTCCTAGTCGCTACAAATTCCTTGCAGTGATCGGATACGTTAATTACGATTGAAGCAGTTTTGCGGGTAGTTCGGTGTCATCACTTTTCAAGTAGTGCTAAAGTTATTCTTTAAAGGAGTTTGGTTCATGTCCAAGCCGTTCACTTATTGGTTTCGACTGGCGATGGTTGCAACAATGTGCACTCTCGTCACCTTTAGTCCTGTTTCCGCGGGACGATGGATGGATCGATTCTTGCATCGAGACTTGTGCAAAGTGCCAGCCACTGACAATTGTGCGTTGGTCAGCCAGTGCGAACCAACCTGCGTACCAGCAGCATCTACATGTTATACCGAGCCTCAGACCGGCTGCGGAATGGAAGTCCATTCACAAGCCAGCGACGGACGTGTTTCTATGCCGTCCGAGTCGTGTGCATGTGAAGCTGGAGAAGTTGCATCGCCGATGGTAATGCAATCCGCACCCATCGTTCCTACTCCCGCTCCAGTGGTTCAGACTCCGGCCCCAGTAGTTCAGAAACCTGCTCCGGTAGTTCAGAAACCTGCTCCGGTAGTTCAGGCTCCCGCTCCGGTCGTTCAAAAACCCGCTCCGGTGGTTCAGACTCCCGCTCCGGTGGTTCAAAAACCCGCTCCCGTAGTTCAGACTCCTGCTCCGGTAGTTCAGAAACCCGCTCCTGTAGTTCAGACTCCGGCTCCTGTAGTTCAGACTCCGGCTCCTGTAGTTCAGACTCCGGCTCCTGTAGTTCAGAACCCTGCTCCTAAAATTG
>JANLUJ010000753.1:0-1361 GCA_031363425.1 Pirellula sp. | reverse complement strand
CAAGCATTGCAAGGCTTGGATTATTGGTTGAGCAGTTCGGTCGCGACATAGCGAACGCGAGGAGTATGGTCATTGGAAACAATCGGGTTGAACTCGTAGGGTTCGGACATCGCGACCCAGCGACGCTGATCGCGACGCTTCGACCGGCACGTGTCATTTACGAAATTCGACAAGATGGAATGAAATCGCTTTTGGTACGCATTCAGACCGAAGATTCGCGTGACTTGCCGATGTCCGCCGGGCCATTCGTTGAACCGGTCTATATCGGAGCGAAATTCATGGTTGTTACCTCCAATCAAGTTAATGCTTTCTCCGCTGCGGAGAGGATTAACCGCCCGAGCGCCGTACCGAGCTCTGTTCAAATCGTTATCCTCGACCAAGGCGACCGAACCATTCTCGATCATACGTTCACTCGGCAGCGGGACGCCTCATGAGGAAAACCATTGGCCGATCCAAAAGAGGGTTTGTTTTGATGATGGTGTTGATCGCGATCATCTTGGTCGGGGTCGCCATGACGACAACTGCTAGACGGAGTTTGCAGGCTAGCCTGTCGGCTATCGAGGCACAACAATTGATGCAGCGGCGATGGGGGATGCACAGCTGCCAACGAACTTTGCTTCCGGCCGCCTATGGATTGTTTGAAGTCAGCGATCTCAAGGCTAGAAAGCTGCGAGGCAAGCAGGCCGCTTTTGCATCCATCATCGAGGATCGAGTTAGCTTAGGCGGCCAAACATTTGACCTTTTGATCGCGGATGAAGACGCCAAGGCAAACCTCAATGCGATTTATGATGCAGGCGGTAAACGCGATTGTGAACAGGCTTTGAATCGACTCACGGGCGCATTTGAATCACGCACCGTTCGTTTGTTGCCGGTGCGAGAAAGCATGAGCAAGCTGACCGCCAAACAATCCGCGGCCAGTGATTCTAAGCTGAATGGCGAAAAGGCAGAGTCCAATTCTACTGCCTCACATGGTCTACCTGCATTTCGCAGTTGGGGTGAAGTCTTTGATTTGGTACAAGTGAATCAGCTTGCGGGCGAAGATAGACAGCTGGCTAAGATGACGAGAAAGATGTCGCTTTACGGCACAGGGCGATTGAATATTTTTCGAGCGTCGGACGAATCATTGCTGGCAGTATGCAATGCGGTCGTGCAAGAGGGGTTAGCAAAGCGAATTCTATCCAAGGTTCGGGACACTTCGCTTGGTGAAGTTGGCTTGATCTTAGAGAGAACCGTTACCAATGCAGAAGATAAAAAGGGACTGCAGGCTTTGCTGGGTTCGAGTTCCAGCAGCTTTTCACTTTGGATCGAAGCATCGGACAAACACTCGCGTCAACAACGTTTTGCAGTCCAAGCGTTCAACG
>JANLUJ010000709.1:0-2586 GCA_031363425.1 Pirellula sp. | reverse complement strand
CGTAAGCACTTCCACGGACGCTCCAGTCTTTTTCCGAACAGCCCGAACGCATTGATAAAAATGCTCACCACCACCGTCCGCCAGATCATCTCGGGTTACCGAAGTAATGACTACGTGCTTAAGCCCTAATCGCAACGCAGCTTCTGCAACCCTGACCGGTTCGTCCCCCTCGAGGGCTTCAGGTTTCCCTCGCGATACCGCACAAAAACCACATGGCCGAGTGCAGACATTTCCCAAAATCATGAACGTGGCAGTATTTTGCGAATAGCATTCCATTCGATTGGGGCATTTGGCGTTCTCGCAGACCGTTTCAAGTCGCAATTCATTGAGCAACCCGGAAGTGAAATGACTCGCATTTCCCTTTGGTACTTCACGACGAAGCCAAGCCGGTAGTCGCCGACTTGGTTCGAAGATTGGAGAAACCGAACCGCAGGCCAGAGAATCCATGCCAACGTCTTCGGTTTTTAATGCTTCCGCTTGCGAAAGGACCTTCAATATGGGTAGATGCATAAAACTTTATTATCGGAACTGGTTCCCAAAGCGAATTGACGTCTATCTGCGTTCTTGTCACAGATCCACGTTTTGGGATAATTGTTGTCGAATGCCCCTTTTCGGAATAGGGACTAGTGGAGAGAAGATTTGAGAACTGCCAATATTATCCCGCTTAGGCGAGCCGCAGGAGTTGGTTTACCGTAGCTTGGGCCCCTGGCCAGAGTTTGCACGGGCCCAGGGGGCCATGCTAAAGGTAGATTTCATTCTACCGCTCGCCTTGGAATGCGGTTTTGGGAAGCAGATAGGCAAAAATTCCCTCCAAACGACTGGCATCCACCGCCCAGAATGACGTACATTAGGTGGACTTGCTCGGGATCGGCAATCTTTAGAATTAGTTACGGGGTTGGATTGATGATAATTAAACGATTTGTGATGAATTCAATGAAAACAACCTTTCTAACGGCTGTAACCTTCGTTCGAGCCTGTATTGGGTTCTCCGTCGAGGCATACCCGGTTTCAGATTCAGAATGTTGCCCCTTCTGTTCGGCTGCGTCGCAAACATTGCGGCAGGAAATCCTTTCCATGGATGCCGTTGCCATTGGCAGGCTTGAAACGGACGGTCGAACTGACGTCGATGGAATGGCAGCGTTTAAGATTGAGAAAGTGCTTTCCGGTGAAAAACTGATCAAAGTGGATCAAGCGATCGAAGCAAGTTATTTTGGGCCAGGTAAATCTGCCAAGAAATTCTTACTTCTGGCGATCGATCCTACCAAACTGCTTTGGTCTTCTCCGCTGCCGCTTTCAACGGATGCAGAAAAGTACGTCGAAGCAATTCGGAAGCTGCCCGAGTCTCAGGTTGAAAAGCTTGCCTTTTTCCAAAAGTACTTCGAACACCCAGATTCGTTGCTGGCTCGAGACAGCTATGACGAATTCGCATTGGCACCTTACTCCGATGTCGTGTTGCTGAAGGACAAGATGGATCGTGAACAATTATTGAAATGGGTCCAAGACACTTCAAAATCGCCCGATCGCAAAAGGCTCTATTTCACCATGCTTGCAATTTGTGGCAAGCCTGAGGACGCCGTATTGTTCGAATCGATGATTCGAAGCGAAAACCCAGAGTCTAGAACAGGACTGGATGCACTGATCGCGGCCTACTTGACGTTGAAGGGTGAAAAAGGAATCGACCTTGTGAAAAAGGAGTTCTTTGACAATGCACAAAGTCAGTATGCGGACATCTATTCCGCTGTGATGGCGCTTCGATTCCATGGAACGGAAGCTAACGTTTTGCCAAAAAAGACGATTACCGAGGCAATGCACCGCTTACTGGAACGTCCTGATCTCGCAGACTTGGTTATCCCTGATTTGGCACGTTGGAGCGATTGGAGCCAAATTGAAAAAGTATGCGAATTGTTCGAAAAGGCCACCGACGACAACAATTGGGTTCGTGTCCCGGTCATTAACTACCTGCGTGCCTGCCCGCTACCGGAAGCCAAAGAAAAGTTAATCCAACTTGAAAAAATCGACCCGAATTCGGTAAAGAGAGCCAAAACTTTTTTCCCTATCCCGTCCCCGGCAGCTCCCAAGAAAGAGGATAGCTCATCGCTACTTCTTCCTAAAAGCACGCTACGAGCAATCGTGTTAGACACAAATCGAAGATCCGTCCGAATCGCTTCTTTGAGCAATTCCCTCATCGTGGCACAACTAGCTGAAACGCAGCACAATTCCGTGAGCTCCCTACAGTCGATTGCACCTATTGCCACACTTTCAGCCCGCGGTGAGTTGAACCTATGGGCTCCCGTCGTCGTATTGGCTGCTGCAACAGTAATGCTTGCCATCGTGATGTGGAACATTGCAACCCTCGACGGATATGTTGCTCAACTTGTTCTAAATCGCGGACACTAGTTGCGTATGAAAACACAAAACTGAGGGAAAGCGACAGGTGCTCGCGGCTTCAGTAAACGAACAGTACTCCGTCTATTGAACGGTCTGCCCATTCCGAAACAATGATCCAAGCTACCACCGATTCGCAAGTAAACGAAATCCAATACGATACTGACGACTCAGATGAATTCACCTACAGATCCCTAAGTC
>JANLUJ010000701.1:0-4724 GCA_031363425.1 Pirellula sp. | reverse complement strand
ACGCGATTTCACTCTTTGCCGAGGAAGATCACCCAATTCAAATTCCGGTCGCTAAGTTGAGCACAGCGCCCGCCGTGAAGGCAGTCGGAATTCGTTTGATAAACCCAAGCGGGAAATCGTCCGCCCCAAACAGCGAATCTGCCGCAACGTTGACCAACAATGGCCCAGCAATGCTCTTGCCGCCGTCGCCTTCGCTCCCAGAAGGGTTTCCATCTGCATCGAACAAAGTGGAAGCGACCTTAAGTCCTGCATCTTTGCCTAGCCTTGGTAGCACTGCAAGCCAAAGCCAATCGCCAAATGGTTTTTCAAGCTTAATGCCACCACCGCCGCCAATGTCAGATGTTCTGACAAAGAACTCAAACGGAAAAGTGGTCGTGAAACTAGGAAACAGCGAAAGCGCTTCGAAGTTGCAGTCTCACAGTACCGCTCCTACGAGCTTGCCGACCTCAAGTGAAAGCGGATCACCAGAAGATACAGTCGGCATTCGAGTCATAAAATCGCCCATCCTGGGAGCAACAACAAAAATACCTTCGATTCTCTTCGAGGGAACCGGCAAAGCAACGGTTGCAGATAAAGAACAACCAGACCAAACCTCTGGTTCCGCACCGATTCGAATTTCGATTGGAGATAACAAAAGCAATACGCATTCCATTGACCGAAATCCGCAATTGGTGAAACCCAAGCCAACTCAAATCACTCATTCTGTTGTGCTGGCGCAGTCAACTGAACTCGAATTGCCTACCGCCGAAATTCAATCGAGCGACTTTGGCCCATTGCTGGAGGTGGAAACATCATCCGTTCCTCGCTCTATTGCAAACGATTTGTTAGGACCATCGTCAAAGTCTGTTAAAAAACTGCAACCGCCAGTGTCGGTGACGGACGTTGTTCAGGATCCCATTCCTCCACAAGCAACGCCTAGCATCTTGAACCCTACGGCCAAAAGCGAGGCCGTCGACAGCATGCGTCGAAAATTTGACACGCGAGTATCCAATCAATCACACATTGCCACCGTCGAGCTTGAGTGCTTAGCGGCAACCTCAATGGATCTATCAGGCAAACTTTGCGGCGTTGCTGTACAAGATTCAAGTGTTTGCAAGATACTGCACAATGATAGAACGATTTCCCTGGTCGGAAACCAAGTCGGGTCAACCCTGGTACAGGTTTGGACAGCCGATCTTGGCGACAAGCCACAGGTGGTGCGTGTAAACGTCTCTCAACCATGGGGTAACGTTCAGGCAACTCGCAGTGAGGTCAAAGATATTAAGCAGGTTATCGCTCAAAATTTCCCACGGGCCGATGTTAGCATCGTTAGTCTAGAGGACGGCGGAATCGAAGTAAAAGGAACCACCGATAGCGAGGAATCGGCGAGGCGCATTTTGGAGTTGGTTCGTAAACTCTATCTAGTTCCCGTAAAAGACAAAGTAACTGTATCCAACTAATTTCCCTTCGCTGTACTTGAAGTATTCGATGTACCAAAGCTGCAAATCGAATCGACAAAAAATGCGAATGGTCTCTTGGTGGCCGACGCTGCTAGCGTCGGCTCGGATGCTAGCAGCATCCGCCACGATTCTCTGCGGTATTGCAGCCGCGCAGAATTCGCAAGTCAATCTAATTTCGTCTGTCAGCTCGGAAGACTTTCTCAAGGTATTTCCAACGGAAAGCCTGCTGAAAAATCCGAACGATTCTCCTTTTCCAATATCGAAACATCGGGCGGGAAACCACTTGAAGCCCGAGGCACAGCAGGCTGCTTTTTCGACACCAGGTCCTGGTCATCAGCCGGAAACAGTATCGAACGCTAAATACCAGACTCCTGTCATGGAACCAACCATAGGGAGTGGTGTTGCAATCGCTTCACACCATCCCAATCCACCGATGACTGCGAACTCGCCCGCACCTCTTCCTACACGAAGACTTAGTTGGCAAGATAAGCTAGGTCTCGACACAACACTTCCTAACTTCGTCATCGGATATGAATCCATTCACTTTCGGCGAAGCAACGATTCGGTTGGCCCCTACTCACAAGGCGATGGCCTCGATCGATTTGCACACGACGTATCGGGCAGATACACGTTCTCATGGCTCTCAGGGAACATCGATAGGATTGAATTTAAATTCACTGGTCCGTTTCACTGGGACCGTCAATCGGCAACAATTGGCCCGGTGAATTCCAATCTGCCAGCCTCTTTTGCATCCGCATTCGATGGCGCCGACCGCCATCATCAAACGCACTCGGTTCGTTTATCCTCGTATGAATTGAATCGAAGCTCGTCCGGAGATGACTTATCCCACTTCTTCTATGGGCTCAGGTTCTTTGATCACGAAGAACGTTTTCGACTTGAAGCTACCCGTGGATCGCTCGTCAATCAATTTCGACTTGAAACAAACAACTTTCTGGCAGGCGGGCAAATTGGAATGAATTTTTTTCGCCCAATTAGTCAACGACTGTCGTTCGGCTTTGGAACTTCAATGGGGCTATATGGAAATTTCGCAACCGGATTCCTCAATGCCACCAACGGTATGTCGACGCTGGCGGACGCGCATGAAAGACGTGTTCGCATTACTTCCATGTTCGAAGGCTGCGGACTCATCCGATTCAGAATATCGCAAAACATTGTTGCGAGCGCAGGCTATGAATGTTGGTACTTCACCGGCCTGGCCACGGCTGCGGGCCAACCACTTGCAAACTTTTCACCGGGACCACCGTTTTCTTTGCAAACCGGTGATGACCAACTCTTTCGTGGCTGGACAATCGGTCTTTCTGCACGATTCTAATAAGGATGTGGTTGAACAAGAGCATACAGCCTTGAATCGCTTCCATTTTCCGATGACAATCTGAATCTGAAATCTCCGATGTCGGTTCGCCTACAATACGTCAGGAATCACCGTGAAGTTGATCATAGCAATCGTGCAGCCAAGCAGATTGGAAGAAGTCAAAGAGGCCTTGACGGAAGTAGAGGTTTTTCGTTTAACCGTCTTAGATTGCCTCGGCTTTGGTCGACAAAAAGGACAGAAGCACGCGTTTCGTGGACATGATGTGTCCGTAAACCTTCTTCGAAAAGTCCAGCTTCAGATCGCCGTCAATGACGAATTTGTTGAGCCGACGATCAACGCAATTCTCAAGGGCGCGAAGACCGGCGAAAAGGGGCAAATCGGTGACGGTAAGATTTTCGTGCTACCTATGGACGACTGCATTCGGATTCGAACGGGTGAACGAGGACCAGAGGCAATCTAGCCTTTCGATATGAACACGTCATCTGGGCCTCTCATTCAAATATCGAACGTCTCGAAAATCTATCAATTGGACGAAGTCGAAGTACGTGCGTTAGACGGAATCAATCTCGACATGGAGCGCGGCGAGTTTTCGGCGCTGATAGGACCAAGCGGATCTGGAAAATCGACCTTGATGAACACGCTCGGCTGCTTGGACCGTCCGACCAACGGCAGCTACTTGCTCAGCGGCGAGGAGGTCGTCAACATGACCCGAGACCAACGCGCGAGGATTCGAAACAAGCACATTGGATTCGTTTTTCAAAACTTCAATTTGTTGGCAAGGACATCGGCTCTCGAAAACGTCGAATTGCCGCTCATGTACGGGGCGGCTATCACGGCCAAACAAAGACGTGATCGTGCTAAGGAATTGCTCGCTCTGGTCGGCTTGTCGGATCGAATGGACCATCATCCTGGTCAATTGTCCGGTGGACAGCAACAACGGGTCGCCATTGCCCGCGCTCTTTCCACGCACCCGTCGATCTTGATGGGGGACGAACCGACAGGGAACCTGGACACGCGAACAAGCCGAGAGGTAATCGAATTGTTTCGCAAACTGAACGAGGAGCAAAGCCTAACTGTGATACTGGTAACGCACGATGTGTCCGTTGCAAGAAACGCACGTCGCAATATCGTGTTACGAGACGGAAAAATTATTGCGGACACTCTCGATCACGATGCCGCCTCGCTCGCTTTGAAAAACTCTCAAGAGGTGGTATGAAAGATATTGCAATCATCCTCGCCGCTGCCGGCAAGAGCACTCGGTTTCGAGATCCCTTTTTCAAAAAAGTCTTTACGCTTGCATCGGGCAAACCGGTATGGCAGCACAGCGCGCAGCTATTCGCCGAGCATCCTCGTGTCGCCCAAATCATAATGGCCATTTCGCCCGAGGACAAAGACTTGGTCCAAGAAAAGTACTCCGGCAATCTCTCCATGCTGGGCGTGGAAATTGTCTTAGGTGGCGAGGAACGTTTTCATAGTATTCGCAATGCGATTGAGAGGGTTCGCCCTGAAATAAAACTAATCGGAGTTCACGACGCTGCCAGACCATGTTTGACCAAACAATCGTTCGACGCCGTCATCGCGGCCGCCGATCGAACGGGTGCAGCAATTTTAGCATCTCCGATCCGGGCCACGGTAAAGCGCTGCGACAGCAACGACCAGATCACCGAGACCGTTGCCCGCGATGGACTCTGGCAAGCCCAAACACCACAGTTGTTCAAGGCCAGCATCTTAAAATCTGCCTATGCCAAGATGAAAGGCAAACCGACCGACGACTCTCAAGTGGTCGAGCAAAGCGGGGTTTCCGTCGTTTGCGTCGAGGGACCCGAAACCAACATCAAGATCACTACCAAAGAAGATCTCAAAATCGCCCGCGACCTGCTGACGAAATATTTTGATCCGAAAGCGAAAGTAAATATTAATTCGCTCACGATGTTAAAGCAGCTTCAGGAAAA
>JANLUJ010000526.1:0-1896 GCA_031363425.1 Pirellula sp. | reverse complement strand
CTTTTCTTTGACCATGTCGTGTGCGATTTTGACATAGGCCAAAGCTGTTCGTTTGCCATTTCGAGTTTGAAGCATGTACAGCTTCTTCTTTTCGATAGTGAACTCGAAGTCCTGAACGTCGCCGAAGTTCTTTTCTAATGTCTTTCGAACGTCGTTCAATTCCTTGTGTGCGGCGCCAATCGTTTTATCTTTGGCCATGTCTGCGATGGTCAAAGGAGTTCGAACGCCGGCTACTACGTCCTCTCCCTGCGCGTTAACGAGGTATTCACCGTAGAAGACGTTGTCGCCATTGGCAGGGTCACGTGTGAACGCAACACCTGTCGCGCAATCGTCTCCCATATTGCCGAATACCATGGCTTGTACGTTTACCGCTGTGCCCCATTCGTCAGGAATGCGGTACTTTTGACGATACAGAATTGCTCGGTCGTTCATCCAAGAGCTAAAGACGGCGAACACGGCGCCTTCGAGTTGCTTGACGGGGTCTGTGGGAAACGCTTTACCAGTCCAATCCTTGATCAGTTTCTTGAACCGTTTGACAAGTTCTTGTAGATGAGCAGCGGAAAACTCGGTATCGTCCTTGACCTTTACTTCTTTCTTTAGCGCATCCATTACTTCTTCGAACGGTTCGTGGTCATTCTCGTTCTTTTTTTGAACGCCCATTACCACGTCGCCGTACATTTGAAGAAATCGGCGATAAGAGTCCCAAGCGAATCTAGGGTTGCCGGTAGCAATTGCAAGGCCTTCGCAGGTTGCGTCGTTAAGCCCCAGATTGAGGATCGTATCCATCATTCCTGGCATTGAGTCGCGTGCACCCGAACGCACTGAGACAAGCAGCGGATTCTTTACATCGCCAAATTTTTTTCCCGCCTCTTTTTCAAGCCATTTGACGGCTTTCTCCATTTCCAAAGAGAGATCGGCTGGGGCTTTGCGACCATTCTTGTAGTAACTAACGCAGACGTCCGTGGTGATGGTAAAGCCAGAAGGCACCGGCAAACCAATTTTAGTCATTTGCGCAAGGTTGGCACCTTTGCCACCAAGCAGAGCCTTCATGTCTCCGCCGCCATCGGTCTTCGATTTTCCAAAGAAATAAATCAACTTGTTTGCCATGGCCGAATGCAATGCTCCAATGTTTCTGCAAAAATCAGTGTGGGTTCGACAGCGTCGGATGTCATGGTGACAGACCCCAAAATTACGGGCGAAGAGTGTACTTTCGCTACGGCAAACCGTCAATTGCCTATGCTCGCAACATTATGATGGAACGGTCTCTATGCGCATTCCAGAAAAACTGCTTTCGGCATTAACAGAACTGCTTTCATCCTCGGACGAACATGATTCGGAAGCACTTGATTGGCAATGTACAGGATATAAGTCGAACGAAACCAATTGTTGCGGTTGGATGTCCAATCAAACAAATGAGGCCTGGTATTTTCACCCTATTGGAAATTGGAATCGAACATCCAAAAATGCAGTTAGGCCCACGGACTGGAAATACGACTGTCAGTTAACAGAATTGGTACGCAAATCAATTGTTTGGACCACAGCTTTACGGTTTCCCACCGAATTATCCAATCAACTTGGCGTCATTTCCTGCGAAGGTATCGGCAGCGTGTTCTTTGCACGCTGCGCCAAACTCAAACTAGTTGCAAGAACTCTACAAACCTTGGGGAATCCTCCTGAATCCATCGTTCAGGATTGGCAGATTCAACTAGCTTCACGTACGAATACGACTTGTCTGCCAAGCACGTCGGAAACATTGATAACCGACGATGGCGTGCTGATACCTTTGACGTATACGCTGGATCAAATCGCCCAAAGCGGAACGTGGATACGTTCCGATTTCGATAGGGGGCTGGAAAGCAATTTAGAACGTATTTCCGGACCGTCACCAGCTTGGTG
>JANLUJ010000517.1:0-9982 GCA_031363425.1 Pirellula sp. | reverse complement strand
GACCATGGTTCTTCTCAACGCTTTCGTGTGCGTCCCAAGTCTCTTCCAAATGCCCACCACCAGAGTACAACTGAATGAATCGCACTCCCCGTTCGACTAGACGACGGGCGATCAAGCAGTTGCGGCCGAACTCTGCCGTTGGTGACTCATTAACGCCGTACGCTGCTAAGGTGCTGGCCGTTTCACCGCTCAAATCGACAGCTTCTGGCGTCTCCGATTGCATGCGATATGCCAATTCGTAACTAGCCGTACGCGACACCAGCTCAGCACCACCAGGCCGTTTTTGCAAATGTTCGTCATTCAATTTGGCCAAGAGATCAAGTTGTTCGCGTTGATGAACTCGGGTCAATGAACCTGGAGCAGTAAGGTCCAAAATTGGATTGCCCTGTGGGCGAAAGAGCGTGCCTTGAAACGAAGCCGGGGTGAAACCGCTCGACCAATTCGGTTGGCCACCAATTGGCCCGCCACGTTTATCAAGCATGACAACATAGCCCGGCAAATTCTGATTCTCGGAACCTAAGCCATACGTAACCCAACTTCCAAGTGAAGGCCGGCCAATAATGGGCTTGCCCGTATTCATTTGCACCGACGCCGATCCATGCGCATGCGTGTCGGTATAGCACGAGCGAATGACCGCCAGCTTGTCGACGTGTTCGCGGATGCGTGGAAAGAAATCGGAGACCAAGATGCCGCTTTCGCCACCCGGCTTAAATGGTCGCACAGCCGGAGCAAGGAATCCAACAGCCCGTCCACCCGAGTTGATGAATTTTTTATCGCTTGGCATCGGCTTGCCAGCGTGCTTTAGCAGCTCCGGCTTGTAGTCCCACGTATCGACTTGGCTCGGGCCGCCATTCATCATTAAAAAGATGCAACTCTTTGCCTTGCACGCGAAATGAGGCAGTCGCGGAGAGAGAGGATTTGTCGGCTCACCTGCATTGGCATACTTGCTAAAGAATCCGTCTTGTTCCAGCAAGGATGCTAGAGCCAAGCCCGCAAATCCGCCACCCATTTGCCAAAGCGCCTGTCGCCGCGTCTGGCCGCATGGAAACTGTTGCTCGCTCATGATTAGTCCGCGTAAATGAATTCGTTGGTATTGATAAGTGTATGGCAAAGCGCCGACCAGGCCAAAAGCTCTGCGTTGGCTTCATCGTGGGTCGACGCCAGCAGATTTTTTACATAATCGATCGACGCTTGCTTTTCGGTCGTGGTCGGTTCGCGTACGACAGCAATTCGCCAAGCGGAGACGACGCGATCATCGACGCTCGTTTCAAATGCAATGACTCGTTCCGCCATGGCCTTGCTTTCTGCGTGCACCCAGTGGTTATTGAGAAGAGTCAAAGCCTGTGGAGCTACCGTCGAAATGTCGCGTCGGCCGGTTGGTGCGGTCGTATCGCAACTATCAAAGACAGCCATCATCGGAACGGCCAGCGATCGTTTGGCAAACATGTAGATGCTACGTCGCCTCGTCTCTTCTGGCGGAGAGGCTTGGTATGCCCCCGACTTCATCGACAATCCCTCCAACGCTTCATCGCTAATAGGGGCTTTGAAACTCGGGCCTGACATGCGAGGATCGAGTCGGCCGCTGCACTGCAAGATGGAGTCCCGAAGTTGTTCCGCGTCCAGTCTCCTCCGTTCGGCCCGCCACAAGTATTGATTGGCTGCGTCCTTCTTGGCGTACTCGACTTGTCGTGAATGCACCGAACTCTGACGATACGCCTGCGACATGACCATGGACTTGTGAATCCTCTTGAGTTTCCAATCTCCCGCCATTAGGTCCGCTGCCAAGGAGTCGAGCAATTCAGGATGCGTCGGTGGATTGCCTAGGAAACCAAAATTATCGGGTGTTCGCACCAGTCCCTCGCCAAAATGATGTTGCCACAGCCGATTGACTATCACCCGAGCCGTCAGAGGATTTCGATTGTCAACGATCCATTTCGCCAACTGAAGGCGGCGATGTGAGGTTTTCGCGTCGGATGGAGGCGGTGCAAATTCGCCGGCAAGTTTTTCCGAACCACTTAATGCCCCAGGTGCAACAATTTGTAATGGTCGATGAACGTCGCCTTTTTTGAGCAAACGCAACGCAGGTGGCTCGCGTCCGAGATCCGTCCAGCCTAGCACGTCATAGCCGAGTTCCTGTGTCGTCGGACCGCCGTTCCATTCGCGTTTTCGGTGGGCAACTGGACCGCCCCAAAAAGCTGCTGCAATCCGATAGTAGTCTGCCTGAGGAATCGCATCGAATTTATGGTCGTGGCAACGTGCGCATTTGACCGTCATCGCCAAGAACGCCGTCGTTGTCGTGTGGACCATGTCCTCCAATCGATCATATTGATATTCAACGGGATCGTTAGGTTCGTCATCCCAGGTACCAAGCCGCAAGAAACCGGTCGCGACAACGCTCGATTCGGAACGATTGGGTATTTCATCTCCGGCCAATTGCTCAGTAACAAACTGATCGTAGGGCATATCTGAATTGATCGCATCGATAATCCAGTCGCGGTACCTCCAAGCGTTGGGTTTAACGGCATCGCGTTCGTAGCCGTTGGTTTCGGCAAATCGGACTAGATCCAACCAATGTCGCGCCCAGCGTTCACCGAAATGTTTGGATTCAAGCAACCCATCTACGACTTTTTCATAGGCGTTTGCCGATTGGTCTTGCTCGAAGGTGACGACTTCTTCGAACGTGGGTGACAAGCCAATTAGATCGTAGTAGACCCGTCGCAACAACGTTCGGCGATCCGCAGCTGGGGCGGGGCTTAAATTCTGGTCAGCCAACGTCTGCTGGATGAGATGGTCGATCGTGACGCGCTTGGTCGACGCCAAGTCCGTTGTTATGGGTACAATAGGTTGCCAGGCCCACCAATCTCGCCCCGCGCGCTTCGCATTGGTGCGTTCAAACGGGTCGAGTACACGCGATTCGGGCCACTTCGAGCCTGACGCAATCCAAGATCGAAAAACGGCTACCTCATCGCCCGATAGAGCTTGTGACTTTCCATTCTTCTCCGGAGGCATTTCGCCGCTAGACAATCGTTTGAGTAGCAAACTAGACTCAACTGCAGCATCAATAGCCAATCCGCTGTCGCCACCTTGCATTAGCGTGTTGTACCTGGTCAGATCCAGCCCGCCGCTGGGGTCGACCGCGCTATGGCATTCAAGGCAACGCTGAACAATGAGCGGAGCGACGTCGCGTTCGAAATCCGATTCAATGGAAAATGCGAAAGGCGATTCTGCCAAGACGAGCATAGACAATGAAATCGTCCGCACGAGATAGCTAATACAAATAGTAAGTCTTAGGCTAACCATATTTCTCATTGTACTCAACGCATCGTCCATTTGATCGTAGCGGAACAACGCAAGCTGTCCGGTGTTGTTGGGTCCCAACCGCCATGGCGAAGGTGTGGGCTCCACTTGCGATCGAAACACTACAAGCATACCATTTCGATTGCGTTGATTGTCAACTCGATTGCAAACACTGCTGACATGGTTGTAATGGCCGAAAATCGATTGGGCAGCTGACGGCGTCCCTGAACGGTTTGGTCGAGGTGGTCGCGACTCTAGCCTTTGCTGGCACTTGGTTCGGCAGTTTTGGCAGTTGGCACTGGTTCTTAGACCTGTTTTCGCACTTCGTAACAAATAATGTAAGTGGATCGCATCCATCGAAACTAGTTGGCGCATAGCAAGAAGCAAGAGAAAAGAAACCAACCAGATTTTCGAAGAGCAAGCCCCAGTGTAGCACGGCTCTCCGAGCCGTGAAGTGAGTGTAGCACGGCCAACCCGCAACCGCTTCTCAATCCTGAATTCCTGATCCCGCCAAAATCTCAACTGCAACGGTTCGGAGAACCGTGCTACACTGGTTGACTCTTGAATAGCCATTCGCTGTCTGGACGTTTTGCAGCAACGCCATTCTTTGCGATATAGTTGCGTAAATATGCGAACTGTTCAGAGCTACGAATGAGATGATCGAAAGGTTCTCCTTGCCAAAACGAACCTTCACGTACGGTCAGGCGGTTGATTTCGGTCGCCGTAAAGCGTTGCCAACTTGTGCATTGATTGCGACATGTAGTCGGCAAGTAAAACATGGCGATCGAGTGAACGTGGTTGGGCATCACAATTGCGCAATCGATTTCATAACGCGACCCGTTGAAATGCCAAATAGATTCAAGTACCAATTCTGCAATTTCCCTATTCTTCAAATGGCATATACCATGGCACGAATCCAAGTGCCAATGAAAGAGCCTTTCGCGGATCTTCCGAAACGGCGATTGCAGATGCGAAGGAAGCAGATTCCAGTCAGTAAGTCTTTCAGAGGGACGGATAGAAAACCCTTGTCGGAGCAACCAATCACGTTGTTGCCTATCCCATAGATCGAGAACATCCGCTGGCATGGAATCGATAGTCCGCATGGTAATGAAGGTCGCCACGCCCGGTTGGAACCAGTGAGGCAAATTCCGAGCGGAAATATCGACATCTGCGTCTGGGTCAAATGCAAGAAACTGCGGTTCGTTTTCAAGCATGATATTGAACCACAAATGGGTTAAAGTGTAGCACGGCTCTCCGAGCCGTTACCGTACAGTTTAGCATAGCTCCCAAACCGTGAGTGTAGCACGGCTCTCCGAGCCGTGAACCCCGCCATGCCCCGCCCGAAATTCTGCGCTAGCTAGCTCAACCAAGGCTATGGGTGCGTGCGACGAGAAACGGTTCGGAGAACCGTTCTACACTTTTTACGCGGAATCGACGGCTGAAGCAATCTTTTCCAGTTCACTGCGGCAGAGAAAGCCAGTACTGTGCCCATGTGCATGGCAATTGCCCAGTCGCGATGCGAACGCACTTGATCCTCCGCGACAGCTTGAATCACAGGATTCAATCAATTCTCGATTTCTTCGACCATCATCCCTTCGTCGCTGCATTCAACTTGGTAGCTGGCCTTTTGCATGAACTCGATGTTGCACATCACCCCGACCCCCTCTCCTCAAAATCTTGTACGCTCCTTATCTGGCGGAAGCTACGGAGTGCTGTGCTACACTGTTTTGGCTTCTAGCCATTTCCATAGCTCGGTCATCGGCTTTAACTCGGCAGTCGAGACCCTGCCTCGCGCATACGCGATGCGATTGTAAAGCATGCCTAACATGGAGAACAACTCTTGCTGCTCAGGGAACCGACGAAACATTCGCCGCATAAATTCCTCTGGCGTTTCGTCTTCGCGCCGAACAATACGATGCTCGTATCCCCACGACAACATCGCACGGTACATATGACGTACCACTTGCTCACGCGTCCAACCATTGCCATTGGCAAATGGATTCGCAAACGTGTGAAACGGCGGATACAGATCTGCAAGCAACGTGGCCTCTTCGATCGAATGACTATTCGATTCCTTTTGCTTTCTCCCGCCGCCAAACAAGGAGCTAAGCCAATCTCGAAAACTTTTAAATGCTACCAATAACTCCCTTCGATACACAATGCTGTAGACGACTGCTGCAATCGCCAACGCGATCATTAGCAGCCATTGCAATGCAGCCGAAAGATTCCATTGGATCGATAGCGACTGTACAGTGGGTTGTGGTTGAGGTTGTTGACCTTCTCGTTTGTTTTCCTGCGGTGGCCGTTTTGCTTCGGCTTGTCGGTCTTTGTTTTCGTTTTGGCTGTCGTTTTGCTTTTGATCGTCCGCCAATGGTTGCTGGTCACCCTTATCGCTTTTGTTTTTGTCACCGGGCTTGACATCTTTCTTTTCGCCTTTCGGTTGCTTTTCGTCGCCGGCTTGGCTTGGCTTTTCATCACCCTTATTTTTACCATCGCCGTCTGGCTTGCCCTCCCCCTTTTGTTTGCCACCCCCTGACGCTTTGTCGTCGTTAGACTTGCCCTCTTTTTGCTTGTCGCCTGGTTGTGAACCTCCCTCGTCCGGTCCTTTGCCATCTTTGGTTCCGCCTGGTTTGTCTTGAGCCTCCCCTTCTCCTTGCTGTGGCCCATTTCCCTCGGCCCCTTCCCGGCCCCATCCCCATTTGCTGGCCTTCAAGTCGTCTCGACTCGTAATACGGAATGGCAGTTCCATCGATAGCAACGAATGGCCTGGGATCGGCAAGAGTGAAAGAATAAATAGGACTACAAAGACGCTTGTCATACCAATCACAAGCCATCGGACTACAAACGCCGTCTCCATTGGAACTCCCCGTTCCCGCAAGTACTTTCGCAGCGACAGCAGCGAGATCAAGACCAACAAGAACAATGAACTCAAAAGGTAAAAGAACAAGTAAGTAAAAGCCCAACGTCGATCCAATGGGCTACGGATCACCAACTGGCCGAGGCCAAACAAGGGAAGCGCGAACAACGCAAAATACAGCACCCAGACGCCCGGATTGTGTTTGCGCTTTGAGGATGACCTCTTCTTATTGGTTGTGGCCGTCGGTTCTTCTGCTTCTTTCGCAAAATTCGATGAAGGTTCGGACCGCTTGCGTTCGGTTTTCACCAATCCAAGTGATTGAAGAAGCCCCACCCCAGTGCTCTGCAAATGCTCATTCATCGATGTACAGTCAAACGTGATCCGATCTGCAAGGACGGCGACCATCACCAACAGAAAGACCAAAATAGGAAGGCTAAAGAGCGCCATTGCACCACTCACCACAAAGAATTGCGGCGTGACGATCAATGTGGCTGCGGCCAGCGCGAACATATAAGCAAAAGCCAACTGTCGACTTTGTTCGATCGCGATCCTGGCAATCAACACCGCAGCAACTGTGTAAAGTCCCAGAATCCACATCAATCGTTCGGTGTGGGATCCTTGGTAGCAAACCGTAATCACGAAATAGACAAGCGACCCGATCATGCCGATGATAAAAACCGGCGCAATCGCGGCCAAGAAGTAGTCTAGGCCCTCGGGTCGTGCTTTCTTTCCTAGTCCCATAAAATAGCAGCTCGACTTATTCGCACTTTGAGGTAACGATTCGCAAAAGCTCTTTTTCACGGTTGGCTAACAACTTGCCTTCCCAAGGTAACAGCCAACGATACAAAAACAACGACGCGGCTAACCATGGAATCGAAAGGAGGAACGCAAACGGAACCATGGCTGCAATGGGGAAATATCGATCCAAGGTCCATTCTAATCCAAGTGGAAGCAACGCAAAAAGTGTGATGGCTGGCATGAACATGCTCAAAACCAGACTGAACAAGATGGGGACAAGATTGAATTGCTTTGGCTGAATGCTACCCGCCGCCAACGGAAACGGCGTCAAAATAGACATCAAATTCGTTAGTAGGCCGTAGAGAGGCAAGATCGACGCGGACAAGATTATCGAACACAGCAATTTATCAATTGCCATTCCAAAAAAAATCCCGATCGCCAACGCCAACAGAAACGTCTGCAACAACAAGAGCGGAGCGGTTGCCAAATTGCGTCCCAACAGGATTCGTTCACGTCGAATGGGCGATAAAACAAAACCTCGAAACCCAGCTCGATCGTACGCAAAAAGGTTGCCGAGCATACCTGAGGTGATGAACAGACTGCAACCGGAAAAACCAACGACAATTGCAGCTTTGAGTTCATCGATTTTAGGCAATTCCATCGCTTGCAAAAATCCAAACAAAATAAAGGGGGCGAGGAGTGGGAGCAACAGATAGAGCTTGACCTCCGGTGCTCGCGTCATGGACTGCAATGTCATCATGATGATTGCAGCCGTCTCGTCCGAGACGAACGGCACATCGCGTTCGACCAAACGCGGTTTTTTTACACCGGCTTTTGCCACTCGCTCAGATTGAGTTCCGTTAGGCTCCGCAATTTTCACCACAGCCCCGTTAGCCCCTCTGGTCTGCATGGCACGTGAATCCGTTTCACCTTTGTAAAATCGAACGGTCTGCTTGTAGTTTCGTCGCAACGAAACAAAGCCCACTAGTGCCATCGCTCCAGTAAGCCAAATTACATGAAAATTTCCCGACATAACGGACTCAACACAGCCGGCCATCCATAAGGGAGGGAAGCAAATATTTGCAAGCCGAAGCCGTGCTAGCCAAAGCGACCTTCTCTTCGTACGAGCAATTTCTTGCTGTTCTTGCCGTTCTTTATTCTCGCTAACATTATTCTCGCTAACACGCTTTGCATCGTCCAAAATAAGCTCTAGCGGTGGGGCTGGTTCCGCGGGAACCAGTGTGGCACGGTGGTCCCCACCGTGAGTACCCATTTTTTGCTCCACCTCGGCATCCACGTTTGAGGGCGGTTCGACTGCCAATTTTGCCTGAGAATCATCTTCCAATCGGGGCAGGGTAGGGGGGCTAGCTTCGTGTGCGGGAACGGGTGATGCAGGAACGGGAGTTCGCACCCTCTCATTCTTAGCCAATCGAGTCGCGAAAATCGCAGGGAGCTGGGACAAAGCGATAACGCATAGGGGTGCAAAAATCATGATCATTTGGCGACGCCTCGGATTGGACATGAGTGCGGCCAACCAACCCTGCAGTTGATAGGTCAAGGCCGTCAACGCAACGAGAAATACAACGAATGGAACTGCAATCAAAATCGCAACTGGCCCAACAGAGAAACAAGAACCTAGAATGAAGCCGAAACAAAACGAGCACAACGAGACGAGCGTCATGCTCATCAACGAACTCAAATAGTTAAGGGCAAAGGCCTGCGAAAACGCCACAGGTAAATGCAGGATGCGATCAAATGTAACAGCATCGCTACGTTGAATGTCCGTTGCGACATGGACCACCCAGATGAAACTGAAGAGTGCGATGATTCCATCCCACAGAAGGAAATAGTTCTCACGAGGAATCAGCCTCGGAACAACAACCCCCAATACTCCACCCGCAACAATCAATGCGATGCATCCGATAGCGAACGAGGCCAATAGAATCGCGGCCAGCGCTTTACCCAGTGCGGAACCGTGTCGCAATTGATTGACCCGAATACGCCAACGAAGCCAAACAAACGTTTGGAAATGGCTAAACGTTTTGCTTAGAACAGATTCATGAAGGTTAGATGATGACACGTTTGACAAACTCAGCTTTGTTCGAGCCATGCCAGTTTTGCTGCTTGATTTTTGTCGGCCCCGGTGGCCTGCAAAAAGCGTTGCTCAAGAGATCCATTGAGGTGGATTTCGTCCATGGAGCATTGCTGTATCAACTTTCCGTTTTGAATGATACCAACATGTGTGCAAAGCCTCTCTACAATTTCCAAAACGTGTGATGTTAAAAATACCGTCGAACCCTTAGCAACAAAGTTTGACAGTAGATCGCGGATCGTCAACGAAGCAACGGCGTCAACTCCCTCGAACGGTTCGTCAAGGAAAAGCAACTTAGGATTGGGCAATAGAGCCGCAGCTAAGGACAGCTTTTTCCGCATGCCGTGCGAATACTCCAACACAAGTTTTTTGGTCTCCTTTTCTAACGATAGCAAATTCAACATCTCATCGCTTCGTTTGCGAATCGTCTCGCGCGTTAAGCCATAGATGCGACCCACAAAAATCAAAGTTTCTATCGCTGTCAAGTTGTCAAACAAAGCAAGATTTTCCGGAATCACGCCAATGTGCCGTTTGGCTTCAAGGGACTGTGCATTATCCAACATGTTGCAGCCAAGAACCGAGATCGCCCCTTTGGTTGGGCTCAAGAGACCGGTAAGCATCTTGATGGTGGTTGATTTGCCGGCACCATTTGGGCCAAGAAAGCCGTAAAATGTCCCACAGTCAACTTTCAAATCGACCGAATCGACGGCAGTTTGGTCTCCAAAAACACGAGTCAATTGCATCGTTTCAATTGCGGTTTGTGTCACAATAAGCCTAGTAAAAGGAGTGATTCGCGATCCAATCTCAATGTAGTCGAAACAGGTCAGGGCGGGGCAGGGGGCCAATGGATTATCTTCCGATGCCAGAGAGTTGTTTGGAACGCCCCAATGGGCTTGGAGGCTTGCCAGCGGTATTCTTGAATACCGCTGGCATTGAGCTTGTACAGCTTTCGAACGCCCCCATGGGCTTGCCCATGGGACGTAAAGCTTCCTGGCTAG
>JANLUJ010000439.1:0-1426 GCA_031363425.1 Pirellula sp. | reverse complement strand
GCGGGCGGTGTAGCGCGCGCGGGGAGACGGTGACCAAAATTTACCGGTGTCTTCATCCCGCAAATAGATCGCCTCACCAGGCGTATCGCAAACAGGGTCATTGCTCCAGGGAGTGAGCCTAAATTCGTGGCTATTCTCCGCCCAAGTGTATGCACTCCCACTTTCCGAAATGACCGTGCCAATTTTTGCGTTGGCAATCACGTTCACCCAAGGAGCTGGAGTGGCCATACCGGGCTTCAATGTTATGACGTATTCTCGACCGTCTCGGCTAAATCCACCAATGCCATTGTCGAACTCGAGATCGTGCTTCGAAGGCGAATGCAAACTTGTGCTCTCCATCTTCGCGAGGCTGGGCCTAATGCGAGGCATAGCAATCTCGGGACGGACGCGACGATTCACTTGATCGATCAAAGTGCCCGCGTCATCCTGAAGCACAATGCGAGCCACGGTCTGCAACAATGCTCGATCTTCTTCTGACATATGCTCACCGCGGCGCACAAAAACACCGCCGGGACGATCGATCAACGCTGCCTCAGGGCTGGCAGAAACGATATCCAGAATCGCTTCCTGTAAAGACTGTCTGTAGACTGAATCATCCTCATTCCAAATGACAAGATCTACGCTCAACCCCTTCATTCGCCAGTACGCGTGTGCCCGAACGGCTTGACGTACCAGTTCCAATTTTTCCGGATTGCGAACTCGAACGAGTACGATTGGCAAATCGCCCGAGATACCGTAGCTCCAAAGTCCAGACTGCCCACGGCGGTTTTGGATCAGCACACTTGGTTTTGCTCGCCTCATTCCCGACGAATACAGAATCGAGCCGGCGAGTCGCCCATACGCTTGAGCATCCGCTTCGGAGGCGTTTAGTTGCTGCAGCATGATTAGTCCTCTCGTCCATGCCAAATCGAAAACGCGATCCGCCAAACTCGGATCACTATACTTTTCAACCATTGCGGTAGCGATGCTTCTAGATTCGGCAACGCCCGTCATCACGTCGACGCTCACCGACTCACCCGGCTGTAGCTGAACCATTTTTCGAATGCTCACGATGGGGTCAAGCGTTGCTCCTTGACTATTCGAAAGGGGTATTCGATTTTGAAACGCGGCTGGAAGTGCATTCGTCCGATTGCGCCCGACGAACTTCATGCGATCGGTTTCAAACGATGGTTCACCGATCACCGCACCCGTGACAGTCATCATGTGAATCATCCAAGGGGGATGCTCTTCGTCAGAGCGAGGTCGCCGAGTAACAAGAATCGCATCGCGAGGAAGCAAAAGCTCTGTCTGGACGAAGAGATTGCTGAAGGCTGGGTGGGATTCGTCATGCGATTGAGGAGCCAAAACGACTTCTGCGTAACTCGTGATTTCAATGCGACGAGACCGATCGGAACGGTTCGTAAGTTTGGTGCGCCGCACTTCCAGG
>JANLUJ010000424.1:0-3524 GCA_031363425.1 Pirellula sp. | reverse complement strand
CGGACGGCACATGGAATGTGCCTGCTACGTTCGAGTACCCTAGCTACGCTCGACTGAGAGTGAATTGCACCTAGTGATTTGTCCAGATTATATTTTTGGGTAGTGGACAAAAAGTGGCATAGGCTTCCAGCTTGTGTTTCCAGGCTGATACACAGGCTGGAAGCCTATGCCACCTCAAATCCAGCCCCAATTTCTATTCAGGACAAAGCACTAACCAGTTAAACGTAGCTCAAGTGTTGACACATGCCGTTGGTTTGTCTTGCCCGATATTAAGATACTTACTATGGCTCGATGCACGATGTTAGGTTACTCATCAAAACCTGCTTTCCTTTCAAAAGCGAGATTGATTCTCTCGTTCGTTTTGTTCTCGTTTTTCACTGCTATCGGAATAGGGCAACAAAGAACCTTATCGCTTGAAGGTGGTATGGTAATTGGTCCCGGCCAAGACAACCAGGTTGTCAATATCGTCGAGCCAACCGGCAGCGTAAACGCGAATGCCGAGGTGAAAACAGCCCTCTTTACCGTTATGGATGACGGACTACGAAGAACTTACGTATGCACCGGTCGTGTTAAAGGTGACTCACAAGTAAACCAGACCGTTCTCAAAATTGAGCTTGAAAATAAACCCGCTACCAATGTTGCAAAAGTCCCGTTCGGACCCATTATCAATAGTTCGATGTTTAGTAGACACGGACGTCGCATTTGCTTGGTCAAACAACCGGACAAGGTCGTTAGTATCGTACAGGGGATCACCGAGATCACGACTAACTATGTAAAGGTCGAAGGCTTAGCTCGACCAAACGGATCCAACGGTTCTTTCGAATGGGATATGAGGCTTTCTCTATCAAGCTTTAGCAGCCAAAAAATGGAGGAAATCCTGCTTCAAAACGCGCCCAAAACCAATCCACACGACTGGGTAGCGATTGTAAATCTTTTTGAGTCTGCGAAGCGATTTGAAGAAGCTCGCAGTATCTTGGGTCGCGCAATCTTGAAGTACCCTGAGCTAGAGAGTCTTAAACCCGAACTGAAAAGGTTCGATCAGAACATCGCGGATCAGCTTTTCACGGCCTCGGAAGTGGCGGCCGAAGCGGGTCAAACCCAGTATTCAAAACTCATTCTTGAAAACATTAATAAAGCCAGGTTGTCGATCGAAACGCAGCTCAAGGTTGGTGCCAAACTGGAAGCGATCGCCAGCGGTCAAAAAGATCGCGATGAATTGATTGCTTGGATCAAAGAAGATGTATCCAAGGTCGCTGATGAAATGGCGAAGATGGAAATGCAAGCCTTAATACCGGAAATCGCCACCTATCTGACTGCTGACACGGCTTCGCGATTGACTGACTACCGACGGAGAAGATCGGACGCGACACTCAAGCCAGACCAAATGGCGGCACTAGCTTTCAGCGGCTGGATTTTCGGCCCCACTGCGGGAAAGGATAGCGCCTCGGTTGTTGCAGCAGGAATCAAAGCTCGGCGACTAGTTACTGAGTATCTTGCGAAACCATTGCGCGACGACCAAATTCTGCAGGATCTGGCAAAACTAGAATCTGGCACGCCGGAGTTAGTATCGAAGATTCTTGCGAACATGCCACCACCCAAGCCAACGCTCGATACAGAAGCGGTAGTGGTCATGGGTGAACCAAAGGATAGTTCCCAACCGCTTGCGCAAACAAAGATACCCGGCCGATTTGCGATCGAGGTACCGTTGGCTGGAGACATGCTAGGACGAACGGCAAAGTACATGGTTCAACTGCCACCAGAATACAACCCATTCAGGCGTTATCCTTGCGTCTTTACATTACCGAGTGACTTGACCAATGTCGAATGGCAAATCGCATGGTGGGCAGGGCAGTATTCACCCGAAAACAACCGATGCATTGGAGAGGCGTCCAAGAGAGGCTATATCGTCGTTTCACCGGATTGGGCCGAGCCCAAGCAACCGAGCTACAATTACACCGAAAACGAACATGCCATGATCTTGGCTCCGCTTCGCGATGCACTTAGAAGGTTCAGCATCGATACAGACAGAGTCTTCCTTTCCGGTCACTTTATGGGTGCGGACGCAGCTTGGGACATTGCATTGGCCCATCCAGATTTATGGGCCGGCAATATCGTGATCAGTGGCGAGGCGCAAAATTACGTTGCTCATAATTGGAACAACGCCATTTACGTGCCAAGCTACTTTGTCGCAGGAGAATACGACAAGTTTACGGAAACGAACGGAAAGGAATGGGAAAAACTACTGAAGGACCGGAAAATCGACAGCATGGTTACTCTTTATCGTGGCCGAAAGCCTGATCACTTTCAGGAAGAGTTACCTCGGATTATGAACTGGATGAGTTTTCCAGCCAGAGTACGAAATCCCATCCCAAAAGATAGTAAGTTTGAGGCAACTACGTCGCGAGCTGGAGATCGATTCTTTTGGTGGTTCGAAGCAAAGCAGTTGTTTACTGACAAGCTCATTCATCCCTTGCTCTACAACGCTGGACTCAACAAGCCTGGTCAGGATTACAAAATCGAATCCGCCATCAACAAGGAATCCAACACGATTTCAATGAAAACGGTACCGGCGAAATACTTTACGATTTGGCTTTCTCCAGAAATGGTCGATTTTGAAAAGCAGATTACGATCTCCATCAAAGGAGTTCGCGATCGTCGTAATCCAACGCCGGAGAGCCGCGTTATGCTGGAGGACGTACGCGGACGAGCTGAACGACAGCACCCGTTTTGGATGCGAGTGGATTTTCCGAATTAGATCGATACCCAAATACGATTTGAGGCGACCGGCAGGTGCAACTTCAAAACTTGCGCGTCGTGCTAGGTAGATTTAAACCTGCCGGTCGCCTAAGCACATGGCCGACGTTGCTCCGCGACTCTTCAATGCAGTATCGCGGATCGACTCTGCTAAATCGTAGCGAGGCGATCGTCAATCAAAAACGCATTGAACATCACTCGCATCGCAGCTTTGAATTAGATCGAGACGCAGACTGGGAACAGTTGAGACAACTGTTCTACAATGCTCTAGGTTGCAGCTGCTTCAAAGGCGGGTTTGGTTGCCTTTTTCTTGACTCGGTCGTTCTTGCCAACGAACTCAAGAATCGCTCTCGTTCCATTGTCCCCTAATCGTGGCTTGGCCAACCGCATGATTCGAGTGTAGCCACCTAGTCGACCAGTGAATCGAGGAGCAATCCGGTTGAACAAAACGTCAACAGCTTGTTTATCCCGAATCATTGCATAAACGCGACGACGTGCCGTGATACCAGGCGAACGAGCGTCTGCCCACTTGCGCCACATGTCGCTTTTTCGCCATGCCTTCCACTCTTCCGAGCCGCGTTCCGCTTTGCTTGCGAACTCCTCTGCGCCAGCCTCGCCGGCGAGACCCTTGATTGCAATAGTGATACACTTCTCAACCATTGGGCGAATTTCCTTCGCCTTTTCGAGAGTCGTAATGATTCGACCGGGTACCTTTGGAGCGTTTGGTTCCAATTCCGTCGTTTCCCGTTCTGTCAGGAAAATTGCGGAAA
>JANLUJ010000410.1:0-4887 GCA_031363425.1 Pirellula sp. | reverse complement strand
GTGACCGAATGTGCCTCGCAAGAACTTCAGCCAGATATCCAGCAACGATGACTTGCTGCGTCACACCACATTGTGCAAGCGTGTCCGTAATTCGATCGATCAGTGGTACACCATGGTATTCAACCATGCACTTGGGACGGTCGTCCGTCAGTGGGCGCAATCGCACGCCCTGACCTGCGGCAAGAATGATTCCTTTCATCAACTGCACCTTTCAAGTAAGAGAGGAAGCCCGACCGCCAAAGAAGTTCCAAAACATGTTGCAATCCATTTTGTCAAATGGATCACAACGTTCCGGGTGCCACATGATCCCTCGGATTGGAAAGCTGACGTGTTGAACTGCTTCCACGATTGCATCTTCGGCGCGGGCAGTTGCATTCAAACCAATCGGGCACGTTCTGGCGCCATATAGATGGTAGCTATTTACGGTTCGCTCACCTCCTTCGCCTAAGATTCGATGGCCAGTGGTGACGTGATCGGACACTTGCTCCAATTGGGCGCCAAAGAAGTGTTGTATCAATTGCATGCCACGGCAAACGCCAAGTAGTGGCTTGCCTTTGGTGAGTGCATACTCCAACAGTAGAAGCTCCGCTTCATCTCGTTCTGGAGCATCTCCCCCTAATACGACGAGGTTGTTCCCGCCAGTTAGCAAAAAACCATCTAACGGGACTTCCTTGAGAAGTCGACGAACCGTTGGAGAATGATTTGGGATGAATATTGGAATTAGTCCACAAAAAGTCAAGAACGCGGCCCAACGTTGGTCGATTGCATCGCGGCGCTCAACGTATTCCGTGACTGTCGTGACCCGTTGGCTGACACCGATCAAGACAGGCATGGTTTATTCCTGGGATGTACTTTTGTCATGCCGCCGAACGCATTTTGGCTAAGGACTTGGCGCGAAGGATATGCACCTGACGATTGGCGCAATCGATGTCGACAATCTCCCCCTTCATCCATTGCTCAAATAGCTGCGTGCCCGCACCGATCACGGCGGGAATTCCGAGCTCACTTGCACGAATTGCCATATGTGAATTCGCACCACCGTACATCGTCACGAGGCCACCAATTCGATGTGAGAAGATCCAATCGAATCCTGGATCCGCGCTCGGAATGAACAAAATACTGCCCGGCAGCAATGCTCGTTCGTCGTCGAGCGAGCTGACCGGAGCAGCAACACGGCCGAGAGTAATGAAGTTTGGTTCCGATGGAGTAAGGTGGAATCGATAGACATCGTCTGGACAACTTATCAGCGGTGGCAGCAGGACTTGTTGTGTGCGTTCGTAGCGTTCTCTTCCATCGCTTACGCTTCGGTGAAGTGTCTCCGCGGTATCCACTCCCGAAGTGTATAGCTGACGGATACACGCGATATCTAGGAATGAGCAGTCCTCTACGGACAAACCAAACTCAGCGCCCAATTCACGGATGAGCGACATGGCAAGGCTGAGATTGCGAGTGAAGACAAACTTGGCGTGTTCGCGGCCTTCGATAGCTCTCTTGAGGAAATGGAACAGGCTGAGGACGTTGTGCTCCAATCCATGCTGCTGGAGGAGGCATTCAAGTTGCCCGAGTTGGCGGAGGGATAGGGCAAACTCTGGTTCGTCATGCTGACGGCGGTCTGCCCGCGAGGTTGACCAGTCAAAGTATTTCTCAGGGGCCTCATCGTATCGCGGAGAGGTAATGTCGTAGGTACCAGGACGCAAGTGTCCGTACTTTTCAAGGAATGCAGTTGGGCGAAGCCGATCACCATCAACCGACATTTGGGAGCTGACGGTGTCGAGCGAAGCCAAAAAGGAAGCCATCTCGATCCGATTGAGAACACCGACGGTGACCATCGATCGCAAGAACTGCACGGCGATGAAAGCTGCTCGAGCCAAGCCTGCAAAAGGGAGAGTACCATAGCGTTTGCAGTCCTCAAGCAACCAATAGACGCGAGCTACGCGATCTAGTGAGCTTGATTTTATCGTTTCGAATCTCTGAGTTAACTCCTCGAGGCGAAGGGTGTCCTCGAGCCAGAGCCCAGACTTGCCGTGAATGATGCGGTTGGTTAGCCTTCGTAGGCATTCCGTGATCTGTGCCCGGTCCGAATCGGTGAAGCCGCACTCTCGCAGTTTTTCAAGCCGCTCCGGCAAATCTAGCGTGTAGCACGAATGCACGATCTCAAATTCGACTTTGTCGTGCTGACTTGGATTGGCGGCAAGCAAATCGATGTAGTGATTCACCAGTCGATCAGCCAGCCGGCTCTCGACGTCAGCCGGAATGAAGGAGTTAAAGCTGACTCGAACATCGATATACGGTAGACCATGAAAATCAACCATGAGCGGGAAACTGCGTAGGTTACGATAACCGTAGTTATGGCGTTGGTATGCCCATATGCTGTCCGTGACCAAGTCCTTGTACAACGAAAGCGCAAGCGGACGAGGACGAATACCGATAATCTCGGCTGGATTCCAATCGGGCATTACGCCAAAAAGTGTTCTTTCCCCGTGCAAATAGGGGTGCCGCTGAATTCCTTGCGAAATTTTGTTGGCAATCGTTTCTAAGCAACTCGAGTGTTTCGACGGTTCTGGAACGGGCACTCGCGAAACAGCAAGTGGCCTAACTTGCAAAAGGTACAATTGACCGTCTTTTGAGATCGCAAATTCGATGTCGAGGGCTTCGGATCCAAGTAGGGACATCAACTCGAACACCATCGACGAAACCGGTTTCAAATGTTCGGGGACTTTGTCCAATCGATTGCGATAGCAGTAGCAAGTCTCAACGTCGTTGGTCGCGCCAGACGTCACGGAACACGTCGAGCCGCTGCGATCGTAGTTGATCACGAGATAGGGAGTATTGTTGCTCGGATCGCAACTGAAGACAACTCCGCTAAGGGCGACGTCGGTCAAACAAGGTTGTACGAAGACTTGATGATCCATTCCACCGTCGGTGAACGATGCGATCACCTCGCGGATCGCTCGCGAAAGTTCGTCTACACCCTGAACCCCAGCTATGGAACAATAATGTCCGGCAAGCGAATGCCCATCACCGTCCTCATCGGCCGCGCTGCTTCGGACGATGAGGTGGTTTGCTCCCCATGACTGAGAGGCGATAGCATCCAAAAATGAATCAGGCGAACGCTTCCATTCAAGTGCACTTGCCCGCACCTGTGGAAGGACTTGCGCCGTTGTCAGCAACGGTGCCAGGCGTTCTAGCGTCTCAGCTTTGCTACCAAAATGTACTTGCATTGCATTGTATTCTTGGATCATGAAAATGAGCAGTCTCGCCGTCAATGTCTACGTCATGCGGAGAGTCGATGAGTATTGTCTAAGAAATGATCTATAGCGCGAACGTGATCTGCCATATTCGTTCCAGGTTCGTTATCAATCACAACGTCCGGAGTCGCAGGTTCCAAAAATGGAATATCAACGCCGACCAGATTCACCCTGCCTTTCGTAGCAGCACCGCTATAAAGCCCCTTCTGGTCTCGATCTGTAAGCGTGTTCCTTGAGACGCGGACAAAAATTTCGACATAACCTGGAACATGATCACGCAGCCATTGCCTCACTTCAGGGAAGGGTGAGATCGTCGCGCAGACGACGTTTAGCCCCTGTGAGTGTATCAGTCTGGCGATTCTCGCATAAGAGTTCGCAAGTCGAAGTCGGTCCGCAAGCTCATGGCTATTGGTCATGGAGAAAGCTTCTCGCAACTCATCTCCGTCAAGTAGAACGACATGCTGATGCCGATTTCTTATCGACCAGACCAATGCATTGGCAAGAGTTGTCTTGCCCGCTCCGGCCAGTCCTGTTATCCAAAAAAGTCGAGTCATGCCTCTGGGTCCATTCTGCAACTTTTGAAAGGAAGCAAGATGTTACCCGACACGTTGGCAACTCCAAGCGCGCGTCCAATATACGCACGGAATCTGCTCAATACCTCGCGTCCTTTCTTCGATATAAGTTCGAATCTCTTCCCAACGCTCCGGACCGGCTTGCGCACGAATGTCGTTAACCGAATCCCAAACGCCAAGATACTGATGCCTCGTCATGTCGACCGTGAACTGCGCCTCCATGTATACGGGGCTTTGAAAATGCCCCGAGGATGGCAATCGCGTTGTCAATTCGCTAGTAAACTTCGAGCGTCCAGACGATTTGCGTTGCAATTCAGGCACGATTCGTTCTATCGCGTTCTCAATATCAAACGTGATCGGGTGCGCTTCGACCGCGCGCGGGTTCCAAAGGCAAGTAAACCAGCCGCCTGGCCGTAACAATCGATGAAATTCTCGCAGCGCACAATCAAAATCGGGCCAGTGAAATGACGACGCCATGGTCACCCAATCGCAACAATTGGAAGGGAGCGGAACCTTTTCGGCAGATCCCGCAGACCATTCGATCGAAATATCACCGTTCGATGCCATACCCGCAGTGCGCATGGAGGCATTGGGTTCGACCGCATGGCATCGGACACCTCTAGAAGCGATCATCCGCGTCCAAATCCCTGTACCGGCGCCAACGTCCACTGCGTTTATTTCGGAGGGTTTCGACGAAATCAATCCAAGCAAAGCAGAAAGGATATCTTCGTTATAGCCCACTCGATACTTGCTGTACTGCTCTGCGAGAACCGTAAAATCACCCGCGATCATTTGTGTGAACCTTTATTAGAGAATTGAAAATCTATCGATCGAATGTCGAATCATGCGGCCTTGTATTTTGAAGATTCAATACGATTTCGGTCTTCAGACGTCACAGATTCGCCTGGAATGAAAACTGCCGGAATGGCAATCCAGTCCGATTGGACTTGTTTTATTTCCAGCATTTCCTTGCGAAATTGCCTTTTGTTTGTCGCGAATTTGGCCAATGATTTTGCTATGCACCTATATTTTCGAGCCAGCGCGAATCGGGGGATTTGGCTCAGCTC
>JANLUJ010000387.1:0-5766 GCA_031363425.1 Pirellula sp. | reverse complement strand
CTTAGACATGTTCGACCAATAATCGGAATCCAAAGTTGCAACCAACAGATCCCCACTTAGATTTGAGCCTCTCAACCATCGGTAAAGTCGGCCACCGGGCGTAATGTAGTACCATGTATCCCCGTTGCCAATCATCCACTTTTCGTTGAGTCCGCCCCAATTCAAGTAGTCATCTCCACGGTCCAAACGAAGCCCTAAGGACTGATCTAAAAAGTACGCTTGGCTTTGGCCTGAAACGCTAAACGTTTGAATGTCTCCGACATCGGGATCACTCGCCGAAAGCGATAGCACAAGCTTATTCTGCGTGGAAGGTATTGCTTGATCGCCGATGGGTGTCAATACCGGCGGTTGGTTTACCGCAGAAATGCTGACGTTAAAACACCAGGAGACCGGAGCCAAGTCGTTGCCTGAGGTGTCTTCGATATCGTTCGCATCCGGCGCCAACAAGACATTGACCGTTCCATTGATTAAACCACTTAGCTGGAACCGCCATGTATTGCCGCCAAGATGCGTGGGTGTTCCGATGACTGCGGTCGCTCCGCTGCCAGTGAGCACCAAGTCCGTCGCATCCAATCCCGCAACCGTTTCCGAAAACGTGACGTCAATATTTGTCGTCGAAACAGTGATGGTAGAATTCAGTGCCGGAGTGCGATTGGTAACCGTCGGTGCGACCGTATCGACCCCAGTCGCTAGTACCGATACAAAGAACGTCTTGCTGTCCTTTCCATCGTGCCCATCGCTGACCGTGGCGGTAACTACCAACCTACCCACGAACATGTCGTTAGGATTGATAGTCAGTACATCGCCTACCACGGACAAGACAGCAGGCGCATTGTTCGCCAAAGGACTATGTAGTAGGGCGGTATTGCTATAGTCCGATGGACTTAGTTGCTCGACAAGCAAGTCGTTTGACGGGCTTCCACCCAACCAGCGAAATAGTCTTCCATTGGGAGTAATATAGTGCCAGGTGCCGCCCGCACTGGATAGCCACTTCTCATTGAGGCCAAGGTAGTTTAGGTACTCGTTACCGCCGCAAAAGCCAAGTTCCAAGGTCTGATCCAGGTAGTATTCGATGCTTTGAGCGGTTGCATCAAACGTCAGTGTATCGCCGACATTGGGGTCGTTGGCTGAGAGAGTTACGATTCCGTTGACCGTACCGCTGCTAATGGTCTGATTGCCGATGAATGCTAAGACCGGAGGCTGGTTCATTGTGGAAATACTGACGCTGTAACTCCAGTTCAAAGGTGCCACATCGTTTCCGGTGGTATCTTCTATATCGTTTGCATCCAGTGCAAGTTGGATGTTAATTGTTCCGTTGCCCAACCCGCTGACAGGAAACCGCCACGTGTTGATGCCTATGTTCGTCGGAACTCCTTTGACTGCACCGATTGTCGCGCTACCAGTGAGTACCAGATCCGTCGCATCGACTCCGTTGACCGGTTCTGAGAAAGTGATATCAATATTTGTCGAGGACCCACTAATGGTCGAACCTGGAACGGGCACACGGTTGATGACGGTTGGTGCGGTGTTGTCAACTGCGCCCGACAACACATTTACAAAGAACGACTGGCTAACACTGTACATGCCGTCATTGACTGTTGCTGTGACGACAAACCTTCCAATGGTTGTGTCGGATGGATTGATTGTCAAAACGTTGTTGACAACTGTTAATGTCGTTGGTGCATTGTTGAATGCTGGATGGAATAGCAATGCGGTGTTCGTATAGTCTGCCGGACTTAGCTTTTCGATCAACGGATCATATGACAGTGCACCTCCGGACCAACGGTAGAGATTTCCATTTGGAAGGATGTAATACCATTTTCCGCTCGCACTGGTTAACCACTTTTCGTTGAGACCAAAGTAGTTGAGATACTCGTTTCCAACACTAAACCCAAATCCTAACGTCTGATCAAGGTAGTATTCGATACTTTGTGCTGTTGCCCCAAACGCAAGTGTGTCACCGACGTCCGGATCATTGGCGATGAGGGCGACAAATCCGTCTGATGTACCAGAGCTGATTGTCAAATCAGCAATCGGATTCAACACGGGTGCGAATTCGTTCACTCCAGCCAGGTTCAGGTTGTAATCGACGGACGAGTCTATGCCGCTGCCGAGAGACACATCGTCGACGTTAACTGTCACGAAGTAGTTGCCCTTAGACTCTAAATCTAGGACGACGCCGGACTTGATATGGAGTTCTGGACCACCCATGCCATTGACGATCGCGAAGCTAGTAGCATCGGCTCCGCTCAACGATAGAGTATCAATACCAAATGCATCATCCGTCACTACAATATCAGCCACCTTCACGTTGTTCAGGGTGTTGGTGTTCTCCATCAAAGCCGACAACACGTTGGCGAGGCTAACGACCGGCGGTTCATTGGGTACAACGAATTCCTCGCTAGCGTTGGATAAAGTCCAAACGCTTCTTCCCAATGTACCGGCCACGAGCACGTTGTCGCTGGCATCGTAGTCCAGATCAAACACAAGAACATCCGGCAAGGCGGTGCCGACTTTGACCCAGGAGCCATAACTGCCAGGCAAAGAAGCGAAGACGCCTGATCGGGTTCCAATTGCGATGTAGGCACCATTGACGAACTCGACCGTGCGAATATCGAGACCGGGACTTGCAGAAGCCAGATTGCCAGTAATGTCAGACCATGACGTCCCTCCATTGATCGACATAAAGACCTGGTTGCTATCCACCGCGAAAACGGCGTCATAGTTTGTCGGGTCGATCGCGACATCCGTTATTGTGCCGGCGCCAGGGGGAAGCGCTGCGGTCACCGCTAACGCGCCGGGGGCTGTTCGTTTCCACACTTGATTGCTATAGCCAACGTAAATCAGATCAGCGTTCGGAACGCCAGCCAGCGCACCACCATAGACCATTGCGTTGCGGTTGGCACCTGGCCCTCCAATGGAAGCGTTGCTGCTTCCCTGGTCGTTCGATTCGTAAAGCAGACTCGAGCCACCTATCAGTAGACGGCTTGGGTTGATCGAATTCAATTCGATTGGGGTGACGAACTGCGGATCCGGAATTCCAGCGAGCGCAACGGGAGGACCGATTGCGCTGTTATTGATATCGGTCACTTGGCGACGAAACCCGCCCAGATTTTGGCTGCTGTAATACCGTATTGCTTGATTGCTTGCAGCCAGTGAAACACTATCCACGGCCACGTCTCCACCATCTCCTCCGTTGAAGAAATTCCAAGTGGTCGAGCCTTGCGAGGGTTGCTGATGGGTTCCGTTATCCTGAAATCCACCAACGATGGTGTTCGAAACGGCGTTCCATGCAACATCGTGGACTTCGAATGCCTGGATATTTCCACCGGTCGAACTCCATGCACCAGCACTGGATGTTGGATTCGTCCGACGATATATCCCTCCGTCATCCGATTCCAGCAGTGAGCCGTCTGCCGCAAAATCCAAATCGCGCGTATCGGCGTGAGGTGTTGTATTGCCAGCGTTACCGTCAACGATCGACGTCCATTGTGTCCCCGCTGGCAAGTTCGCATCGCCTCGAACGATGTTCGATGTGAAAGGTGGAGCGGCAATGCGGTCACCACCCAGGTAAACGATATTTGGATTCGTCGGGTCAGCGGCGAGTGAAGTATCTGGGAACTGTTGGCCACCATTGTGAACCACCACCGTGTCCAAGGCCGTCCAATTTGCCCCGTGATTTGTTGACCGAAAAACGCGGGTTGGTGAGCCCGCACCTGAACTGGCGACAGCAATATACACAACATTGTTTCCCAATGAATTGTGAACAGCTATTCGGATATATCGATCTGGTCCAATGCCGGTCAGACCTGCCGTTACGTCATTCCAGTTGGCACCTGAATCATCGGTTCGAAACAAACCAACTCCAACAACCGCAGTGTAAAAACGATTCGTGTTGGAAGGATCTGCAACGAGAGTATAGATACCGCCCGCCGCTAGGCCATTCGCGCCCGAGATGTTTGCCCAAGTCAGGCCACCGTCGGTACTGCGAACCATCCCGCCCGTTAGCGATCCGGCTAACATGGTCGAGCCGCGCGCAGCGACTCCCATTATCTTCTGACCGACCAGCAGTGGATCGCTGATCGTTGTCCAAACCGATCCTCCGTTCGTCGAATAGTATAGACCGATTTCTTCATCACCTCGTTGGGCGAAGTTGCTCAATCGACCGGTACCAACGATTAACGTCTGGAAGGTCGCGTCGGTCACATCAAACTGAACGTCACTGATGGACTGAGAGCGAAGGCTGTCGGTCAGCGGAATCCAGTTTGGACTAGACGACGAAGCGTTGGTTGTTTTCCAAACTCCGCCGTTCGTCGCGCCCACATACACTGTGTTACCATCGGACGGATGCGGTGCGATCGCTTGGATGCCACCATTGATATCATCGTTTGGGCTAACCGAGACTTGAGCGTTAATTGTCGGACCAGGCCCCTGCGCAATCCAGGCGGCGAAAACCTGACGTTCCTCTAAAAATTCGACACGCATTCTACGTCGATTGATGCGTGTAGAATGCGATCCCTGGTTGAGCCACCGCGATCGCAATCCAAGCAATCGGGAAATTGCCTGAAACAATTTGGAGGAACAAGAATTCATCCACATAGATAACTCAAACACCTATATCTGATTGCATCTCGTTAGCCACTGTTTGACACGGTTCACGCGCAGCACTTAAGACGGTCAGAATGAACTGGTGTCAAATCGGCAATGAAGAAAATGCAATTCGGAATTCAACAGGGACGTTGAAAAGACCAGATCGGCCTCGATGTTTTAGACTAGTTTGGTCAGAGGCTGATTCAACGAAATTGTCAGTTATCGCAGAGAAAAATACCGAAAAAGCCAACTAACGCACCGAATTGCTCGGTTGCACGGGTTCTGACAGTACTTTGTCGGAGGAGTAGCTAATGATTTGCTAGGCGGACTGCACTTGGTCTATCCCGCGTCGAGTTCAAGCCATCGTTGTATAAACCGCCACAGTGATGGATAAGATTGAAAGATCGACGGTGGACCTGCCTTACTATCGTAATTGTCTCGCAGTTCTTTTACTGCAATTTGTGTTCTACGGTCAAACAACTGCTCAATCGTAAATCGCTTTCCATCCTGAAGCGCCTTAGTCAAGTCTTCCAGAATGCTGTCAGGTGTTTTGCCGCGAATGAGTGCGCATTCGCCAAGCCGGTAGCCATGTTCAACTAGCCTGACTGTCCAGCGCCAATCCTCCATCATCGGCGCAGTCACATCACGACCCGAACTCGCGTCCGTTGCAGACGCTACGGGAAGATGCACAATGGATCGGACGAGTTCATCGCTCGAGAACGAGTTTGGTTGATGGATGGGAGCTTGACTCATGGGGCGGGGTACGTCCTCACGTTTCGCGACCGGTTTGGTTGTCGGCGGCCGTTGTTCATTCGACGTCGTTGGCAATACTGCGACTTGAGTGTCAGCCTTTTCCGCTGCAAGAATGCACTGGTGCACATAGAGCATCAACGGTGCGGGTATTGGTTGTGCCCCCGCGATGCACCCCCTACCCGTTTCGGAAATAGTGACCGTCAACTTACCAACTCGCAATTCAGAAAGACAAAGCAATCCGACATCGAGTGTCTGGTCCAAAAAACCGGATGCATGGGATTTTTTCCAAGTCTTGAGAATTCCAAATTCTGGAAGACGTTGCAATCGAAGTCCTTGTACCGCTTTGCTCTCGATGCCAGAAAGGTGCTGTGATAACAGCGTTTTGCTCAAGTATCCATGCGTTCGATCAACCGCTTTCAAAAT
>JANLUJ010000356.1:0-2424 GCA_031363425.1 Pirellula sp. | reverse complement strand
GTTCGACGAGAAGCAGATCGATCCGTCGCGATTTGTTTGCTAGCCAGGCACCGAAGGCAGCGAGGAGTTGCTCACGAGAGATAAACTCATTTTGGAAGGCCAACAAACCTAATAGTAGACATCGATTCATAGGATCTGTTGCCATCGGTAATAGTGCCCTCAAGTTTCAAGTGAAAATCATTTTGCAGGCGGATTCACAATACACAGTGGATCGCCGTAATGATCGCAAGGCTAACCGACGTCGATGGACATCCCGGGCCGTAGTGCAACGCCAGCGAATGCAATTTCCGTTTACTCCACCAGCAATCGTCTCCTAAAGAATTCCAATCAGATAACGAACGGAGCAACCTCCCAACAGAAGCGAATCAAAATAGTTGCATCCCCTGCGCTATCAACGTCAGTCTATCCTATCCTGCAATCGTCGTCTAATCGGCCGGAGCCTAGGTCCACATTGGGAATTTTCCAACTTGTGGAATCGTTGGTTAGCGGGAATACGACGCTTTAGGTGGCGGTGAGCATAGTTGATAGAACGCCAAGTGTATCGATTTTCGAAAAGCTAAAAGACAGAATCCTGCCGTCAATCTTGCCGTTTCTTTGTCGCTCAGTGTGAGCTTCTTCCATGTTGTGGTTAGCAAATGCTCTTTTGTTCGAAAGCGGCAAAACTGTCCGATGCATCTACTGTATCACCTTCACATGATTGCGAATGAAGACGCAGGCACAACCTCAAGAAAAGGAATAACCATGATAGAACCAAGATTTAGCGAAGAGCGACCCGAATTCAAGGAATCCAGCGGTGCTAGTATGTTTACGGCCCCCGGATTGGGTGGCGCGTTTGTCTTCATTCTGCTGATACTAGTTCTGCGGGGTGGAAAAAAAGTGCTAGTTGATGGATTGGATCGGAATCAGGCGCCAGATCAAATCGTCTTAGGACGGGATGTGTCGTTTCATGACACTGTTTCGAAAAATGCCTTAGCTGAATGGATGAAAAACAAACAAAACCTCGACGATATTTTGGACTGCCAGAAGCAGCAGAATCTTTCTGACGACGAACTGAACTCGCTGCTCAAAGATTTCTGGACGAGTCAGAACAAGGATGCGTCAGTGTTTCCATGGCAGATAAAATTCGGTGACCATGATTGGCGTCTCAATGCCGGCTGGGACGTCAACAAACTGAAACGGTTTATTGAAACGCGAGGAAAAGGAACTCAAGACCGGTAGCCCCATACAATCATCCCATTTCACCTGATAGCAAAGAAGCAATACTTCGATGAACAAATTAATCATATTGGCACAAAGCGGTGCGGATAGCCAGGCGAACAAGTGGCTAAACGAAAATCCACTTTTCTGCGGACTTCTCACACTATTGATTGGGGCCGCTCTTGCAGGCTTCGGTTTATTCGAACTACTCAAGGGTGTGTCACTTGACCAATACGGAAATGAAATCAAGGGTGGCCTTGGCAAGTTTACGTCAATTCTACGAGTCGCGGCTGGAGCAGCAGCCTGTGGGTTTGGCATCTACAAAGCGTCCACCCTTTTTGCAATCGTGCTTGGTTGTGGCGACTCGTCCGTCTCTCCGACGTCTGTTCAGTGGATAGACCCCAACACAATTCAGCAGGGACCAACTTTACACGAAGCGTTGCCTGATGTTTTGTTAACTCGAATCAAGAACGTTCAAGCAATATTCGCTGACGTAGATGGTACACCGTTGGACAAGTGGATCGACGATTTCAAGCGTGATCTACATCCAGAAGACAACGTCAAAATCTGGGAGGACATGGCTATCGCGTACGAGTCGTTTTGCGGCAATCGCGGACTAGCGCTCGAACCAAGGAAAGAAGCGTTCAAAGTCATACTGATGCGATCGTTGATGTCGGATGCGGACGTGCTGTCGCGCCTCAATCTGAAACACATATCCATTGATGACGCGAAGGCGATCATTGCTGCATACCCGAGCGTCGCGAAGCCTATTACCGTGATTCGTCAGTGAAGCCAGAAGTCAAGTAAAATATAAAGGATTGTTTTCTGCGTCATTGTTCAATTGACTCGTAAGGACTGGACTGCGGCTGCGACCGATTTGCCGATTGGACTACGCCAGCTACATCGGATAGACTGAAGCGGATGGCGGCGGGGAAGCGTGGGGGTGAAGAGTTAATACTGCGATCCGATTAAAACTGACGGATTGCTTTTATGACTGACAAGACACCAGAGCGGAGAGGCCGCCGATGGGGTTGGCTGATTGTCGGGTGTATCATTTTCGGAGTTTTGATGAGCATCCGAGGAGAGTTCCAGTCCATCTGGCTACACGCCGGGATTGCAGGCTGCGCGTTTACAGTTCTCGCAGTTTCAGTTTCATTTTTCCGGAGAGTAAGAGTATGACTACGACATGGCATAACCATGAGCTTCAGCGAACCCGGCCATCGCGGC
>JANLUJ010000348.1:0-3717 GCA_031363425.1 Pirellula sp. | reverse complement strand
GTCGATGTGCTTTTCGGTGGTGACCCCAGGCGGTGGAAGGAACCGAATCCGATTCGGATTGCTGCCAGCCAAAAACCCCATAAGTCCCAAGTGATACAATTTCATCAGCATCTCTTTTGCTTCATCCGCTCCACCATTACCCGGCGTGAACGCAATCATCATCCCCTCGCCGAAAGGACCGCAAAGCTTTCCTGGAGCTTTTCTTGCCAACTCCTCAAGCTTGTTTTTGAAATACTGGTGACGACGTACATTCCATCCATTCGGCCCAAAACACTGTTTGGATTCTAGTTCGTCCAAGACCGCTAGCCCACATCGGATGGACGCAGTTGCGCCGGTAAAGGTTTGCGACAGAACTGGCCCTTTGGGTTTCAGGCCCTCACCGTATAGCGTGGCACAAACCTGAGTGATTTTGCCTAACGTTACCAAATCTGCGTATGCATCGAGACCAAAGTGCTGGAAAGCAAAAGGTTGGCTCAATCGAGAAAACGTTTGGACTTCGTCGAAAATTACTAGCACCTTGTTAGCGCGGCAAATCTTGCAAAGCTCTTCGAAGTATGGTTTGGTTCCTGGATAGTAACCACCCTCGCCCGCTACCAATTCCAACCAAAGGCAAGCGTACTCTCCCGGATGGCGGGCAAGCAATTTCTTTAGCGTTTCGATTGCACCCTGTGTTGTGCCCTCAGGGTCAGCCGGATGAAACATGGGAATGAAGTCCACGTCAAGTGTCTTGGGAAGCCCCGCTCGGTACGCGGGGCGATCTGTCAATTGGGCAAGTGCGAGGCTTCGTCCCGCAAAGCAATTGTCCATGCAGATCACGCGCGAAGCGGGAAATCGATTGTGGAACGCGATCTTCAATGAATTCTCATTTGCCATAGCTCCGCTCGTGCTGAGCAAACAATGATCAAGATTCGCTCCAAATTGATTTGCCAGCCCGAGCAAGCGTTCGCACATCGCCAGCGACCCTGAGTTATGCTGAAGGTTGCCTTGCATGACGGTATCCTCAAGTCCCGCGTCTACCGTTGCCTCTAACATCGCCGGATGACTATGTCCCAATCCGTGTACTCCAATTCCGACGATGAAGTCTAGTTTGACGCTGCCATCCCCCAATTCGACAAACGGTCCATTGCCTATGCCGCTGGTTATATACGGAAAGTAGGGAGCGCCGCCTCGGGCAACTGCCAGTCGTGCCAACTCCTTTTGGTATTGCGAGACTAGTTGGGGCTGGGCAGATCGGACGGCGTCAATTGTCGAACTATGCTCTTTCAAGGCTGCGACCAGCAATTCCTTGGCCTTTTCGACTCGAGGATCGGACATAAGTTTGCTGGAAGCTAGTCCGGACCCGCTGGTGTCAGCATTTTGCGGGGACGTCGAATGAATGGTTTTGTTCATAAATCGTTGTCGACAATTAGGTTGATGAAAAAACAAGCGATTGACAAGGTAGCCTGCCAAAAAGTTCGCCATAGTAACATGATCTTTGATGTGAGAGAACTGCATTCATCCCTTCTCGTTGGGAACTCATGACACCCTTCCCCCAGTCCACCGCCTCAGGCGTTGGACTGGGAAAGGAGCGGGGTTCGGTAGAACACGACTCTATTAGAACGCCAAACCTATTGCGACAGTCCGGGACAAGCCCGGCCAGTCGCTTCTTTCGCCTGCCGAGTCATGCGAAGCGTTCGCTGGGACGACTTATCACGAACGCCGCGTGATGGGTTCATGCGTTTCACGTGCTGCCTCAATCCATCGCTGAACGGTCTTTAGCGGGGGAGGATTCTGCTCTCGCAGCAATCGCTTCCCCTCCGTCGATTGCGCCGCGGCCTGGATCAGCGCGTGCGCGTCCATTGGCATGCGACGAGCAAGTTCGTCGGCTGAGCGAATACCTGCCATGACTAGCAATCCCGAGCCTGCAGCCGAAAGCCGTTCGATTTGAATGGCCAAACGGGCTTGGTCTTGCCATTGCGATACCAGCCGACCGGTAATCCACTTGGTGTTGAGTTCCGTTGCGATTTTTTCCGCATCTTGACTTAACAAGTCGTTGACCGTCTCAAGTCCAATGGCTTCAAACCTGGGGGCTGTCTTTGGACCAATGGCTGGAGCATCGACAATTGAGCTTGCAGCTGTCAGTTGGGTTCGCTTTGTGGATTTTTCGTTTGGGGCTGAATTGGATTTAGGGATTGCAGCTTCTGTGATTTGTTGGGCGGGTTTGGGTGGCAGACTCGCAATGGGTGCTTGCATCGATTGACTCGCGATGGCACGTTTCACAAGGCTGCATTCACGGTGGGGACCACCGTGCCACACTGCTTGCATCGCTTGACCCGCGATAGCACGCTGCACAGCCGAGGAATCGGGCCGGAGCTCCGGACGCTCCCTCCGAATTTTCTGAACAACGCGTTGCTCCGGAGTTACATGGCGAACTACCTTGCCGGTCCGATTGAATTCATCTAGGATCTTTTCTACTTCCTTCCGCTGCTCCGATGAATCCATAGCTGCAACGATTCGCTTCATGGGCATTTGCACACCAGCTAGGAGTGTCGGCAGGGCAAGAGATGAATTCGGCAGAGCTATATCTGTTTCATTTGCGATGCGATCGATAACGCTTCCCCAACCAGTTAAGACCCATGTAAAAATTCCTGCTAAGGTTTGCTTTGAAGTCGCGCCCAACGCCAACTCCGGATGTCGACTTGACTCATTCATGTCATAGTCTTCCATTAGAGGTTCGTAGTAGGGATTGACCATAGTTGCTCCACGAAGGATTCCGTCGGCCAACCAATCGCTTGACGATCCAATTGGAAAAGACTCAAGCGAGGCGTCTTCGCAAGCCATCTTGAAGATCGATTGGTAGGAACAGCAAACACTCCATTCCAATGGCCGATGCACGATGGTCTCGCGCGGAGACTGAGCCGTATGAAGTGGCATAAACGGATCGGTAAAGTAGTGACTCAGTACACCCATGGCATAGGCCGCTTCCTTCCAGTTGCTAGCAGTCAGCATTCGGTAGCACTTGTCAAGCCATTTTTCAGCAGTCTTTGCCGCCCCGCCCCAATACCCGTCACGCACATGCAATACATGGTTTTCAAAGTCCTTGAAAACGTTGTCTGGATCTTTGGCCCCCTTGAGATAGTCGCCGTAGTTGGCGAGAAGCAAATCGGCCAACGCTTTGCCTCGCTCGCTATGCACTTCGTACAAGGAATCGATTGCAAAGTAGTGGTGTGTACTCTTGCAATGCGCAGCGCGAAGAATTGCAACGATTGTGTCCATATTAACTGACTTCGTAGGCCGCCGTGTCGTCCGTTTGGGCACATGCCACAAAGGTTGTGCTCTTAGAGATCGAGCCAAGCAAGACAATGCAAGCATATAGACAGGCATTTTTTGTATTGAGCATTCGCAACTCCAGAGTTCCAACATCATCCGTTTGGGCGACGATCGAGACAATAGCCGCATTGAATTTTCCGAGTCAATGCGGAAGCCAGCGTATGGGGCGATTTCCACGGAAATGAAATACTGCAACGCCTTGCGTTGTCGACGCAGCGAGAAAACAGTAGAGACGTTGGCCAAGTTTGAAAAAGAAGCTGGAAGCTATCAGTTTGGAGATGGAGACGCAGGGCGAAAACAGTTGAGACAACTGTTATACTATACTTTTCTTCCTTCTCTTCCTCGTTGTACTCGTATTCAAGATCCGAGTCTTCGCCAACCTCGAATTCATCGTCTTCATCGACGAAA
>JANLUJ010000322.1:0-3382 GCA_031363425.1 Pirellula sp. | reverse complement strand
GTTCCAATGGGAGAGCGAGGCTCCTGCCGAGCTTGGCATTGGTTCGGCAGTAGCCTCTCCCTCCCAGTATAGACAATGTTGCCGCTCGCCTTACCACTATACTGAGAGCAACTTGTCGGTCCTCTCCTACTGGCAATTCTGGTAGACTACGTTTGTCGGCTTTACGCATCGAGTTCTACTTTTTTCTCATTGATTGCAACGAACCATGGTCCGAATGCATAGCTTCTTGCTGATGGTTTTCCTGACTGGTACTGTGGTCGCTCAGAACCCGAACTTTGAGTCGCCTTCGGGCAGCGAATTCGCCAAAATCATGCCAGGTGGCACCACCATTCTTCCCAACGGACGGTTGCTCACTCCTGTCGGCGAACGATTGTATACGGGCGATGATCTTTGGAATGTGGTCCCAAGTCCCGATGGCAAGCTGATAGTTGGTTTTTGCGATCCAGGCATGGTGATCTATCCAAGCAAGAATCAAGGTGCGAATCGAAATTCCTATCGAATCCCTTGGCGAAATGCGGCGTTCTGCGGAGTTTTCACCAAGAACGGGTCCAAACTCATTTCGTCGAGCGGGGATGCTGGTCACGGAATACAAGTATTTGAAACAAACCAATGGGATAAACCAGCCACTCAACGGCTAGAGGTCCTCGACCAAAAACCTCTGATGTCCATCACCGCGGACAAGGAAGCCTATATCAATGACATCGCTTTGTCGCCGGCTGAACAATACGTCTACGGTGCGGACGTCGCCAGGCAAAAAATTGTAGTCTTCGACATTCTCAACGGAACCGTTGTTGCAGACATTCCAGCGGGACGCGAACCACTTTCGTTAGCGTTGTCCTCTGATGGCAAACGGCTTTATGTTGCCAACATTGGTGTGTTCGACTATTCCCTAATTCCCACTGGTGATGGGGACAAACGAGGCTTAGCCATTCCAGCCTTCGGTTTCCCATCCAAAGAAGCCGAAGAGGGCGTTTTTCGAGAGGGACGGCAAGTCCCGGGGTTAGGCGATCCCTTGGTTCCGGATGCAAACTCGGTGTGGATGTTCGACGTGACAGACCCATCGCAACCGGTTGTCACGGCCAAAGTGAAGACCGGAATTCTTATTCACGCACCGGCGGACCGAGGTAAAGCCGTTGGCGGGAGCGCACCCAATGCGCTGCTGCTTTCGAATGATTTTCTTTTTGTTACCAACGCCAACAATGACACGGTCCAGTATTTGGATACGAAAACCTTAAAGGTTATCCGGACTGTTAAGCTTGCTCCGGAACCAAGTTTGGAGACATTGCGAGGCGTGATTCCGTCGGGTATGGCCGTGTCAGAGGATGGCAAGACGCTGTATGTCTGCGCATCGGGATTGAACGCGGTTGCAGAAATCGAGGTCGCATCGGGAACTGTGCAGAATTGGATTCCCACAGGCTGGTTTCCGACGGCGTGTCGTCTGTCACCCGATCAGAGAACGCTTTATGTTGCCACTCAAAAGGGACTTGGGCTCGGACCAATCGGACCTAAGCACGTGCGTCCAGAGACCGACGAACGATTCGGTTTGCAAAGCATGCCCGGAATGATTTGTGTTGTTGATTTACCCGCGACAAAGCCGGGGCTCAATACGATTCTCCGCAACAATGGCATGATTTCTTCGAAGGCTCCCGTGAAGCAGCTCCCCAAAGAGATCGAATACGTCGTTTTCATCACGAAAGAGAATCACACTTTTGATGGGATCTTCGGCGGACTCAAGGGTTCTACGAGCGAACCAGATTACGCTGAATTCGGAATGAATGGTTGGTTAAAAGAAAAGGGCAAGCAAGACCGAATACCCATTATGCCAAATCACGTTCGCCTAGCTGAGCAGTTTGGCATTTCGGATAACTTCTATATGGAACCGCAGGGATCGGGAGATGGACACCGCTGGTTAGTGGGTGTCTATCCGAGTTATTGGACTACGCGAGTCTTTTACTCGGGATGGGCTTTCAAAAAGAGCGAGACAGCCAAGGGCCGAATCGTCTCACTCGCATCAAATGGGTCCCAAATTCCCGAAGACTATTTAGAAAATGGATCCTTATGGGAGCATCTTTCGCGAGGTGGAATAACGTTTCGCAATTACGGCGAAGGCTTCGAGTTTCCCGACAATGACGAAGGGCCGATGACGAACCGATCTGGAGCATATACTCAAGTCAACTTCCCAATGCCGAAAGTGTTGTATGACAACACCGATTTCAACTTTCCTGCCTACAACAATTTCATACCGGATATCGCTCGAGTCGATTGGTTTGTCGAAGACTTGGAAAAGTATCGTACGGAACACGCAGGTAGCATCCCAAAATTCATCAACGTTACCCTTTGCAACGATCACGGGGCGGCGGCGAGACCAAAGAATGGATTCCCGTTCGTCGCAAGCTACATGGCTGACAATGATTTGGCATTAGGGAGAATCGTTGCTTACCTATCGAAACAGCCTGAGTGGCGAAAAATGGCGATCTTTGTTACCCAAGACGACTCCGGCGCAGACAACGACTCCATCGACCGGCATCGATCTTACGTTTTGTGCATTAGCCCCTGGGCCAAGCGTGCCAATGTCTCTCACGAACACACCTCGATCATGAGTATCATCAAAACGATCTATGGGCTATTCGATTTAGGACCCAACAATCTGTTCGATGCGACGGCTACCGACTTATCGGACATGTTCACGACGAATCCTGACTTTACGCCCTACAAATATGTTCCCTCCGACCCACGAGTTTTCAAACCAGAAGATACCTTCGATCCGACGGATCCGAAATTCGAACGTCGTCGCAACGAAGGTCCAGTTGTTAAAATGGACGACCCTGATTTCGTGGAGTGGTTACGCAATAGATAAATTGGCAATTCGGTTATGCGGATGTCGATCGAACTAGCCTTCGCAAGTTGCCTAGTGAATTCTTGCGAATCCCTAGTCTAAGTTTTCCGACAGCGTTATCTTCTATTTCATTCCAGGCAGCTTCAATTTTTCTGAAAGTAGCACATGACGGTTTTGACTCAACCACTCAAGTGGCACGGGGGGAAGTATTATTTGCGTAAGTGGATCATTGGCCTGATGCCACCGCACCTGCATTATGTGGAACCGTTCTTCGGAGGCGGGGGCATTCTGTTGGCACGAGATCCCAACCGTGACTGGATGGCAACAGGCAATGAGAAATTGCCAGCAGCCATGCAGGGCTGCAGCGAGGTGGCCAACGATCTCCACGGTGATCTCATCAATTTCTGGCGAGTGTTGCAGAATGCATCGGACTTCGAAGCATTTCGACAACGAATTGAACTCACCCCCTTTAGCCAAGCTGAGTTTGAAGAAGCGCGAGAAAACTCGAATTCTGAAAGGTTAGACGCACCCGAAAACCACATCGAG
>JANLUJ010000282.1:0-1030 GCA_031363425.1 Pirellula sp. | reverse complement strand
TCATCGTGGGACGAAACGCGAACGTTGATTCTAACAACAGCCAAATCGGGAACTACATTGACTGCATCCCCGCCACGTATCCGTCCCACGTTAACGGTTACGTCAGGACGAAGCCCATTGAGCGCGTCCATTGCCAGACCTACTTTGCAAGCTTGAGTGATTGCGTTTCGTCCATCGTGAAAATTCCGGCCAGAGTGTGCCGACTTGCCCCGAACCACAACGACGAACGTGCCTGTCCCCTTCCGCTGCGAGACCAACGATCCATCCGCCAAAGTTGGTTCATATAGCATCGCAAAATCGAACTCGTCAGCGATCTTCTTCCAGAGTTGGGTCGACGCAGGCGATCCGATTTCTTCGTCTGGTGTAAGGACGATGTTCAAATCCAAATCAGAAAGATCAAGAAATTTCGTTGCGGCAATTACGGCCCATCGCATTACGACAATACCACCCTTGGCGTCGATGACGCCTGGTCCACGCATGCGTATTTCTTTTTGGCCGCTCGCATTGTCGGCCTCGTACCGCTCACACCGTTGGAATGGATTATTCGGACCGTAGACTGTGTCGTAATGGATGCTCAACAGCAGTTTTTGTTTTTTCTCTGTGTTAGCCCCGTTTAGAGCCCACCTCAACGCGAAACCCGTTGTGTGCGAACAGGTCGATCCATGATCGTCCAATGTTTGATAGGCGGGAAGCGAGATGGTTTCGCAGCCAGTTTTGAGTGGCGAAAAGTAGTCCACAAGCCAATCTGCGACTCGGTTAAGACCATGCAAAGAACCAGAGCCAGAGTTGAGATTGCATAGCTGTTCGAGCTCATCGGCCATTTGGTCTTGATGCTCTTGAAGCCACTCTATGATTTGTTTCATAGCAGTTCCTTAAGGCGAGCGGCGAAATTGTTTATACCGTGAGGGAGAGGCTCCTGCCGAACCAATGCCAAGTTCGGCAGGAGCCTCGCTCGCCTCGCTTTCCCATTAGAACCCTTGGCAGGTAGTTTTCACTCTGCCGCTTGCCTTAGCAAGTTGCTTTGCCGATC
>JANLUJ010000265.1:0-3399 GCA_031363425.1 Pirellula sp. | reverse complement strand
TTGACCGATGGCCTTGGCGACACCGAAGTCGATAATCTTTGGAACAGGCCTCACATCATGCATTTCGACCATGACGTTGCTGGGCTTGATGTCGCGATGGATTAAGCTTTTCTGGTGTGCGTGTTGAACCGCGTGGCAGACTGTGATGAACAACTGCAATCGATGATTGGTATCGAGTTTGTGGTTATCGCAGAACTCTGTGATTGGGGCCCCTTTAACGAGTTCCATCACGAAATAGGGGCGGCCTGCGTCGGTCGCTCCGGCGTCGAGAACCTTGGCGATGTTGGGATGGTTGAGCATGGCCATCGCTTGCCGTTCGGCCTCAAATCGCGCCACGACTTGATGAGTGTCCATTCCGGCTTTGATGACTTTCAAAGCGACCATGCGGCGGACAGGTTCCTTTTGGGCAGCCATATAGACCACACCCATTCCGCCATCGCCGATCTGTTCGATGAGTTTGTAGGGGCCAATGGAGGAGCCCAGCATCTCGACGGCGGTACTTGTTCCAATTTGTTCGATGTACGAAGCGGGAGACTCAAGGTATTCCGGATCGTCGTGTTGCATTTGAAGCAGTTTTACGATCCGAAACATCATCTCGGGCTCGTTGCTACAAACTTGCTTTAGGTACAGATCGCGAGACTCATCTGAATCGATGCTGCTTGCCACTGCAAAAATGGCTTTTTCACCTAGATGTACTTCGACCATGACGATTCCAAACCTAAAACCTGCGGGAGTTTCCCTCGTAAACATCAATGCGAAAAGCAAGCGAGAAACGGCAGGTACAAAATGAAAAAAGAAATAGTTTTTTTGGAAGCAACTGCGTGCGTGTTGTTTCTTGACACAAAAGCACGTAGATTCAGTGGGACAAGCCGATTGTCTATTCGGCATTCTACGGGCTTTCCGGTCGTTCACTGTAGCAGCCCTCTACCCTTGCAACGTTGAACGAAGCGGTAAATGGGGGCCATCGTGCAAGTCGATCGCCTTTCAAGATGACGACGATCGTAGGACTGACTTTCTGCCTTCCAAAACTAAGCTTCGATAGCGGCCCGGATCCAATTCTTGGCGTAATTCCAGTCCACTTTGACCGTAAACAGAGATACCCCTAGAGCGTCAGCAATTTCTTGCATTGAAAGCCCGGCGAAGTAACGAAGCTTGAGCACTTTGGCGGCACGCGGGTCCGCCGATTCAAAATTGGCAAGCGCTTCGTGAAGTTCCAAGATGTCGACTCGCGATGCGGGAAGTTCAATTTCGCTCGCGGAAAGGCTCACTCGTCGCCGATCTCCCCCCGCCTTCAAGCTCCCCTTTTTTCTCGCTTGATCGACCAGAATTCTGCGCATGGCTTCTGCAGCTGCTGCAAAGAAGTGCCCTCGCGAATCCCAATGTTGTGCCGTTTTCACGTCGACTAGACGGATGTAGACATCATGTACTAGGGAGGTAGCCTGCAATGTTTGGCCCGGCTTTTCATTGGCCAACCGGACAGCGGCCAGTTTCCGCAGCTCGTCGTAGACTAAAGGCAATAGTTGATCAGCCGCTGTAGGATCTCCCGATTCGATTTGCCAAAGGATTTGGGTGACGTCAGACATAGGGCGTGAACTCATGAATAGGAAGCTACATGCGTATCAGTGTAACTGCCCACGCACAAAATTGACCCAGGTAAACCAGATTTTCTTGCCTCAGCGATCGCCAAGTTGTTCGTCGCTAGGGCGATATATGTCCGGAGATGATTGTCGTGAGAATACTTGTTTTAACTGTTAGAATGGCTTACCTTACCTGCCTACTTGGATTCTATGTTTATCGTTTGCGTGGATGGCGGCTTTTCGGGAGCTAGCAGCCTTGATTTGCTTTATCGCCCATTGGCACGCGTAGCCCATCGGTGCAGGCAAATCCACATTGAATTTTTCTGCGGTATCCAAGCAATCGGCGTAGGCCATTTCGCCGATGGCCAGCATACTCGTGTAGCGAATCAAGTCGTGCTCAGGCGGCAGACCGGACGTCTCTGCGACCCGACTCTCCAAATCGGCTCGCAATTTCGGATTGTCTTTGGCTTTGTTCAGTTTCCCAAGGGACCAGACTGCAGACGCTCGGCTTACGATCCCGAACTTAAAGTTTTTCGGCACGTATTTGAGCAGCATTGATGTCGCTGGTTCATAGTGATTTTTTCCAAGACTTTCTAATAGAAAACTGAGCCTTAATTCATGGTAATCCCCGACTAGGCCAGTCTGCTCAGCTAATCCCGTTAACACTTGGGCATGGGCCAAGATACCTGCCAGAATCTCTGGCTCGTTGGCTAACTCCATGAGAGCCCAGCCCACATGAATACTGACGTCGGGACTGGGGTGGTCTAGCAATCGAAGAAACTTGGGCAATCGGCTATGATCTTTGAGTTGCGTTGCCAGCAGAATCGCCTGTTCGACACCTTGCCAAACCTGACAGTCAAGGTTTTCGGTGATTATGTCATCGACGATCGAGCGCTGGGTAGTCGACTTTTCAAACACTAGCTGCGTAGCGAGTTTACAAACCTCAGGATTGCGGTCTTTCATCAATTCACCTTGAATGCGCAGGGCCGATTCATCGGTTATGTCGCGGAGTACTTCCAGGGACATCATTCGCAACAAGTTGTCAGAATGCTTAGACATCGAAGCCACTATCTCGCGCGCCCTTGAAGGAAAATTGTCGATGATTGTCCGATACGCAATTCGCTGTGCACTTGAGGAATCGCTTGCCATGATTGCGTTGCATTGTGGGAGTGTCCTAGCTCCCCGATGCTTCGCAATCAGGTTGGCAGCAAGCAGATGACGCTGCTCCAAATTGGAGTCAAGTACTTCCTGGGCCAAATCGTTCAAGCGGTCTGAAATCAGGTCTCCCATCGCTTTGGTAGCCAATAAGCGGTTGGCCAGCGTTGTGGAACTATGGCGTAAGATCCTGTCGAGCCTAGCGCGATCCTCGGATCCCCCGACGACAGCGAGCCCCTCGATCGCCAAAGCCAATTCGCCAGCTGGAGCGCTAGGCTCGTCGCAACGGGTTCGCCAGACGTCGACCGCTACGTCACTTCGCCAGTGGATCAAGGCCCGCTCGACTTGGCTACGACAGATGGAGTCTTCTTTGCTCGCTTCCCAAAGCATGGACGCATGGCTTGCGTTGCACAGTAGTACCGCGGCTGAAATCATCGCACGATGCAACTGAATTTTCTCTTTGCCGGTGAGCAACTGTTCCAACAGCAACGCAATCGCTTCATCCCGTTGGGTGAATTTGCGATTGTCATGTTCGCCACAAATCAACCGCGCCGCCTGCAGTCGTTGTTCGGCGAATGCAGACTTCAAGTCCGCTACATCGAAATCGATAACCCGTTCGCCACCGAATCGACGTTCCCAGTTGTCCCAGATGTCGTCCTCAGTCAGC
>JANLUJ010000200.1:0-1374 GCA_031363425.1 Pirellula sp. | reverse complement strand
CTTTGTCTTCGAACCCAAGACCGCGGTTAGGGGGTCGTGATCACGAGTTGCTTTACCAATGCCAGCGTCCCCTGGAAAGCCGTTTGGAGCTTCGCAACCTTCGTTTGGATCACCTCGGTGGCCTCATCTTCCGAGACGGCCAATCGTAAGCTTTCAATAACTACCGCCAGTGTATCTGCCCGAATCTCGCGCGATAACTGCAGCAAAATTTCGAGCTCTTTCAGCGCGTCGTCTTTTCTTCCCTCATTCAAAGCCAGCGTTAGTCCATCCATTGAAACAATAGAATCGGTCGCAAAATGGTCGAGCATCTCTTTTCCTCGCAAGCGATTCTGCTGCAGGTCTTCTTGGAACTGGACTTCATTAAGAAATGGCTTGGAAACGTCTAGCTGATCTAGTTGATCTGAATTCATATTCGATTCCTTTATGGATGGGGATACGAAGGCAAAGCAAATGCTGCGCCCCTAGGCTGGAAGAATTCAATGTTCTCTACGCTTCTTTCCCGATTGACGGATTCTCAGACACACCGTCCGAAAATCGACCAACACAAGATTGCATCGCTCTAACTTGGCGAATTCTTTGGAGAAAGCGGTCCATTATTTGATCCACACAAAATTGGCATTCGATTCGCATTGTTTCGTCCGGCAAGAGACACTTTTTCCTGCACGATACGGATACTAAACCGATGATGTCCCAACAAACAACTGATCCTTCTACTACTGAAAGCCGAACAGTAATAGAGATAATCAACGTCAAACCGATTGAGGCCAGAAAACCACGAAATTAACTGCCATTCTATTCTATGGTGGATTCTCGTACCGATTTCAAGCGGATGAAACGCTGGCTCTGAGCGAGAACACTGGTTCTTTTATTCTCGGTAGTTGTAACGCACCGTAGCGACCGGCGCAGAAGAGAGGAAAGCGATCTCCGTGTCGCTCACGGTGAGTGGCTAAGGCGACTTCGGGTGAATTGTTTTGCGCCGACAAGTGCCCCAAGCAAGCCCACTGCAGTTGATTTGGATCGCAAGCATCCAGCAGCTCGGCAGCATCTTTGTTCGAAATGTGTCCACGCTTTCCTGAAATCCGATCTTTCAAGTGTTGAGGATAAGGCCCGAAGCGGAGCATTTCGTCATCGTAGTTGCTCTCAATTAGTACCGCGTCCAGAGTGCCGATGACTTTGGGGAGCCCGCTGAAGACATGCCCTAAGTCGGTGAACAAACCGAATCGCTGTCCTGAATCGGCATCTTCGATCACGAAGCATACGCTGTCGATAGCGTCGTGAGGCGTTTTCAAGGTCTCGATGCGCAGCGATCCAATTTGAAACGGCTTACCAGACACGAAATAATTCGGACTTCCAATGCAGCCAGTCAATGGCTTG
>JANLUJ010000193.1:0-4584 GCA_031363425.1 Pirellula sp. | reverse complement strand
GGGCTGTCCAAGTTCGATCCATTTTTCAACATTTCCCGTGTAGTCGCGTTGCCAAAGATCGGGATCTTCTTCGCTGCTCAACCCGCGTCCAAACTCGAGCCGTTCGTCTGCGAACAGGGCAAACACAATTAGCCTCGCCATCAAGCGTCGATTGTTTTCGGATGGGTGCTGTGCCAAAGTAAGACCATGCGTCGCATAGTAGCCGCGATCGATATCGCTGATCTCAAGTTCCGCTTTGTACACAGTCGCCTTGGTAGCCATAAAAATTCCGCTGTTAAGCCAAGATCGCTCGTATCGTTTCTGCCCTATACGCAACATAGCCTAACGACTCATTTCGGAAAAGCGCTCTGGACTTTGATTGCCTGGTTGCTTTGCCCGATCGGTAGCGATAGCTGCCAACATGGCTACCGCACGCGCTAATTACCGCGAAGCGGTTACAGACAATAGCCGGATGCAAGCGAAGCGACACCTCCGGAACGCCGAGCCGTTTCGTTTGCCGATCCTGAAGGGATCGAAGACGATTCGCTTCGATGCTACGTCTGTGATCCCGTTGGGATCAATTGTCATAGACCATCCCTGTCCGGTGGTGGCGCTACGCTTACCACCGGCTATTTTCCTAAATCCCTATCGGGATAAAACCAGATGTCGAGGGGAGTGTTTTGAATGTAATTAGAAACCATCGTTTTCGTTGGGTAGGCTAGTGGGACATTAGCCAATTTTCAGTCGAACTTTTAGCTCATTTAGCGTCAGCGTATTAAGAACATTTTCGGGAACAACGCCCGCCCGTCGTGCTTGGGTGATGCCGAATTGCATGAGGTCCAAGTTCGAAATGCTATGCGCATCGGTATTGATTACGATCGTGACGCCGGAAGCAATCGCCGCTGCCGTGTTGATGTCGTTCAAATCCAATCGAGATGGGTTCGCGTTGAGCTCCAAAATCTTTCCTTGTTTCCTGGCGACATCGATCACCGCCGTCAAATCCACGTCGTAGGCCTCCCGCCGCGAGATGAGTCTGCCGGTTGGGTGAGAAATGGCGTGGACGAAGGGGTTTTCAAGGGCGCCCAAGATGCGCTGGGTGATTTGCTCACGAGGTTGCCTCTGTCCGTAGTGGATACTCGCAGTGACCCAATCCGCTTTTGCAAGACACTCGTCGGCTATGTCCATGCGTCCGTCTTCCAGGATGTCGCATTCTACTCCCTTGAGTATGAGAAAACGGCCGTCCGATTTCTTGTTGATTGCATCGATCTCTTCCCACTGTTTCAATAACCTCGTTTCGTCCAGCCCGCGAGCCATACTGACGCGCTTGGAGTGGTCGGTAATAGCGACGTACTCTAAGCCTCGCGCTTTCGCGGCGGCGGCCATTTCCTCGATGGTGTTCTCGCCGTCCGTTGCCACCGTATGCATATGCAGATCGCCGCGTATGTCCGACAACAGAATCAATAATCCAAACCGACTTTGAATCGCAGGTTCGAATTCGCCTCTGTCCTCTCGCAGCTCTGGAGGTACCCACGGCATGCCAACTAAGGCGTAGATTGTCTCCTCGTCGGCTCCGGCCAATACCTTGGATTCATCGTTAGCATCGAAGACCCCGTACTCGTTGATCTTCATTCCCTTTGATTTGGCGATGCCTCGAAGGCGGACATTGTGTTCCTTGCTGCCCGTAAAATACTGGAGAGCTGCGCCCCATGACTTCTCTGCGACTACCCGCAAGTCCACTTGGAAAGAATCGGTCACTCGGACACTCATCTTGGTGTCGCCACGAGCGATGGTTTCCTGAATCGATGAGAAGGTCGCAAAATGATCCATGACCGATGCGTTGTCGTCGCTAATAACCAGAATATCGAGATCGCCGATCGTCTCCTTGCCACGACGATAGCTGCCCGCAAAGTCTAGTCGTTGCACGGCCTTGCACTTCTTCATATGCGCTTGCAAGCGTTCGACCAAATAGTCCGCTTGGTCAATCGTCAGTCGTTGCGCCGCCTTTTCCGCGATTTGCATGTTCTGCAGGATGGACTGCTGTGTCTTTAGACCGAAACCCTTCAGGGAAGCGACTAGCCCCGCTTCGCAAGCAGCCCGCAAACTTGCCAAGTCGGAGACCTGCAGCTCTTGAAACATTTTCATGGCTTTTTTCGCACCAACGCCTGGCACTTGCATGATCTCACGAAGCGTCGGTGGGACTTCCTTTCGTAGTTTTTCCAATTGAGGAAGGCTGCGAGTTCGTACCAACACTGCGGTTTTTTCAGCCAACGTCGACCCGATTCCATCGATCGTCGTCAGGTCGGTGCCGGCGTGAATCAATTCAGACACGGATTCACTGAGGTCCCGAATGGCCTTGGCTCCGTTGCGATAAGCGCGAATGCGAAATGCGTTTTCGCCTGACAGTTCAAGCAGATCTGCCATTTCTTCAAAAGCATTCGCAATTTCTACGTTCGTTAACAATCTTATCTCTTTCTGCAATTGCGAGTAGCAGACTGAATTCTACCAGGACGGCGGGGCGGGTTCGCGCTTCGCTTTGTAGCCTTGAAGCAGAACGATCCACAGGGCAAGCCTGTGGTATTCCGTACAATGTAGTTTCGTGACATATCGTTCAGCGTTTGAGCATCGCATCTGGCGAAGGAATGGAGTAGCTCCCCAAAAGCATCTGATCAAGTATCGATTGCTCGGTGGCGAATGTTTGAGCGGTTTCCTTATTGATGACGTCCGCCTTGCATAGATCATACAGATATTGCTCAAAGATAAAGGACGACGATGCTGTCTGTTGCATTCCAATTTTCAGTCCTAGCGAGTCACCATGCAAAATGGCGTTCGCAATCATGTTGGTATCATTGAAGAGAAACTCTAGCCCGACCTGGCGACCACCGCCTCGTTTAGGCAACAACCTCTGGCAAATCACGCACTTGAGCGCATCGCGAAGTTGCAACTTAACCAAATCTCGCTCGATAGGATCGAAGAAGCTGACAATGCGATTTACCGTTTCGTATGTCGTACCCGAGTGCAAAGTACTAATGACCAAATGCCCTGTTGCGGCAGCGTTGATGGCGGAACGAATGGTGTCAGCGTCACGCATCTCACCGATGACGATGACATCCGGATCATGTCGCAGTGCTCCTCGAACTGCGGTAGCAAAGGTTCCAACATCTTCACCCACGTCCCTTTGCGAGACTATCGATTTCTTGCTTTTGTGAACGAATTCAACAGGTTGCTCAATACACAAGATGTGTACCGAACTGTTTTGGTTTATCCAGTCCACAAGCGATGCCACGGTTGTCGATTTGCCACTTCCGGTCATTCCGGTAACAAGGATCAGTCCGAAATGGAGTTTTCCGAGTTTTTGCATCGACTCACGTGGGATCATTAGCTCTTCGAACGAAGGGATTTTCTCGGGCAGAAATCTCATCGTGCAATGTGGCGTGCCGGCCTTCATGAACGCGGAAACACGCGCGTATCCCAAGCCGACTTGGTGGTAAATAAAGCTGCATTGTTTTTCTAAGAGGAACTCATCGAAATGTTTCGATGACGCCATCTCCTTAACCGCTTCAAAAATCTGATCGCTAGAAAGCGGATCAAAATTGTCGGAATGCCGAAGCTTTCCGTCTATGCGGAATACGGGTGGAGCACCAGGATAGAGGTGAATATCACTGGCCTTAAACCTGGTCAGCGCTCGAAACAATATCTCCTGGCTTATCGGTTTGGTTCGATACTCTTCGCCGTGAACCCTCCAAACCTCGGGCAATACAAAGGCAGTTGAAAGTTGATCGCAAATGTTGTGCACATTTTCTAGATGGCCTGCATCATTTCCGGAAAATCGAACCTCTATCGCAGAGCCGTTTTCAATAATTTCGCATGGCGGATGAGTGGCGCTAGCAGTTTTCTTGAGCGCGCTAAGTTCTGGGTCGTCCAGTCCATCAACTCGAAATAGAAATGAATCAAAGACGCCTTCGTACTCCGGACGATGGGCTTCCACCGTCAAACTCCCGGCGCGCACCACCATTTTTTTGGGCGATCCATGAATCGTACGAAGCTGTTGATCTGCAAGCTGAACCACCGTCCACAAACTGGCTTGATGCCCGAGGCCAAGGACAATTTCGTTCATGGCTGAACTACTCCAATGAAAAGAGGATTGCGATCTGCTTCAATGGACCGTTGAAGAATTGCGACGAAGCATAAATAGAAGTTCGCAACCTTGACACCGGATCTAACAAACGAACGCAGATTTACAAATCGCTTTAGGCGAACGGCCGACTGAAATCTACTAGTAGCTTGGCCCCCTGGGCCGTGTGAAACACCGGGGGGCCAAGCTACGGTAAACCTAGTCCCGCCTCTCGCCTTACTACCACGAAGTCTTTCTCTGCCCCATTTTGATTTGCAGACTCCATTCAGAATAATTCTCGACTCTACGACCGCGAACGTGACATTGCAACAGGAGGGACTCCAAAAGTCCTTTACATTTCTCGGTTTTATTTCTGCGCTCTTTTATTTCTGCACTTTGAGCATTGCCCTCTTAGGCGATCGGCAGGATGAAAACTACCTGCCAAGGGTTCCAATGGGAGAGCGAGGCTCCTGCCGAGCTTGGCATTGGTTCGG
>JANLUJ010000160.1:0-11540 GCA_031363425.1 Pirellula sp. | reverse complement strand
GAGGGTATCTCCAATGTCCGGCTACTAGCCGATCTATTTCACATGAACATCGAGGAGGCTAATATTGCCGATGCAATTCGGCGGGCAGGTAAAGCCATTGGCCATGTTCATTTCGCCGACACCAATCGGATGGCAATCGGGTTCGGACACCTCGATGTCTCTCCCGTCGTCGCAGCTCTCCGCGAAATCGGCTACATGGGATACTTGAGCGCCGAAGTCTTTTCGAAACCCGATGCACTACAAGCTGCCAAGCAAACAATAGATTCCTTTCGAGTCGCGATGGCTGTCCTCAATAGCGAGTCGAGCGAGTCTCATGCCTAAGAGTAGCTCGACACTTCGTTCAGGGGAATACGGCACGGAGTGCCGTGCTACACTAGTTGCCACTCGGTCTCGGGGCGTTGAGGAACTCGGCTTTCGATATGGCGCCGTCAGCATCAGTGTCAATTTCCGCTAGGCGAGCTTGCATTCGATCGCTGATCTCAGCACCCTCTAACATGTCGTTGCCATCAGCGTCTCTATTTTTAAAAATCTCTTCTCGATTGGGGGGGCCACCTCCGCCACCGGCCATTTGTCCAAACGGTTGCCGAGGAGTATTTGGGTCTATTTCAATCGGGCCGCCTTCTCTGAGTGCTTTGTATGCGGCTGCGGTTTGAGCATTCGTTATGGCATGTTCTTGGAGGAACATCACATAGGTCATGCTTCTGGGCCCAACATCGAAAAGGAGAGAGGCGACTCCGAAAGAACACACCCCGGTGACGAATGGAATGGAGGTCGGACGATTTTTTTCAATGGCGAGAAGGTTAAAAGATTTCATGTCGAAATTGTCCTTGAATGGCACCATAGATCGGATGGGGTGACGGCAACCAGTTTGGCAGTCCTAGTCGGGCGTGTCAATTGAGTCCTCGAGGTTATCAACGTGAAACAACGTTGTATAACAAATTACTCCTTGTCGGAATCATTTTTGGTTTCGCTCGAAACAGGAGACTCTACCGGACTCGGCCCCGGACCGCCCGCGCCCATCGGTCTCTTTTTCGGCCCTGTTACGATTTCTACTTCGGTCGATAGATTTGGTTTAAGGGATTCGTCGTACTTCAATTTCGCTTTCGCTTGTTCATCTAGAACCATCATGTGGATCATGACTTTTGGTACAACAAAGTAGACCGCCGCCGCTAGCAATACGACGCAGATCAGTAAAGTGATCGTTGATCGTCCTTGAACTTTGTTGACGAGCTTTTCGGAAGAATTCATTAGCAACTAACCCTACTGCAAAAACATGAATGAAGATGGATGTAACCTGGATAAGTTTGGCATCGCGAGTTAACTTTGTCAAAGAATACGCCTTCTTCCTATATGTCTTCATTGGCCTCTTTTTTTCGAACTCGTCTACATATGTGCATTTACCGTGCGTTTAGGTTGTCCCAGCGGGAATTCCCCCTGATTTTGAGCTTTTTGGTTTTTCTTGTTTTTCCAATTCTTGTCTCCGATGCTCAGCCCAGCGGAGAAAAAGAACTTGCAGGTGAGAAATTCAAAAACGTGACGGTTCTGACCAGTATGCCTGCAGATCAGATGGGTAAAGTGATGAACATCATTTCGGCATCGCTTGGCGTTAATTGCAACTATTGTCATGAAGGAACGAACTTCGCCAAAGAGAATGTTGGCCATAAAGAGACCGCGAGGAAAATGCTTTCGATGACATTGAGTTTGAACCAAAGTGCCTTCGGAGGAAAAGCAGAGGTTACATGCAATACCTGTCATCGCGGTCAATCGAGACCATTGGACGCGATTCAGCTTGATGCGGTGCGCAAAAGTGTTGTCCCAAGTAAGCTCGAACGCAAACTAACCGCAGACGAGATCTTGTCTAAGTTTTACGTGACCTTGGGGGGCAAAGACAAATTGGACGCAATCAAAACACGTCACGTTACTGCTGAGCGAGTTGAACCAACAGGCAAGAGAGAACCCGAAGAACTCTGGCAAACCGCCACTGGCTTATCGCGAATGACGACTCAGTATGGAAAGTTAGTTGTAGTCGAAGGCTTCGACGGACAGAATGCCTGGAAAGACGCCAACGGAAACGCGATTGAACTGAAATCGGACGAAGCCGAGCAGATTCGTATGGAGGCTGTAATTGCCTTCGGTTTGGGAGTTCCAATAAATTACACGTCTCTTGCATTTACTACGACCAACAGGATCGATGACCGCGAGGTCTATCAAGTGTCAGCATCGAATGGCAGTCAATTGACGAATCACTTGTACTTTGATGTTGAAAGCGGGTTGTTGACGAGACGAACATCTTCGATGCCCACCATCCTGGGCGCCTTTACATACCAAGTCGACTACCAAGACTACCAAGCGTTCGGCGGTGTGATGCAGCCAACCACAATTCGATTCGCGGTACCGAACATCACTTGGACGCGACAGGTTATTTCCATCGAAACAAATGTAGACATGGACGATTCCATGTTTCGTAGGCCTTCGCGATAGTCCCTCGCCAATACCAATCCGGTGTCGTAGCCTTTTAATCTTCCAACTAGCTTTCCCCTACCCCCTAACACCCCTCCCTTGGTAGCCAAAAAGCCTGAACCATCCGCAGCACAAGGCATGCGGGACTCCAAAATACCGCAGGCTTGCCCTGCTGGATTCTTTTGCTTCTAGGCTACATGCAAGCAGACTCGATCGCGGCCGCCCGGCGACTTGGGTGGATAGATTTGTCTGACCGTTCATTGGGGCGAAGGCACAAAGGTCATCGGCGTTGCGGAAATTGTGATCCTGTCGTTGCCATCGAACGCTTCAATTGTACAAATGTCAGTTCCAGGTTTCGTCGGTCTAGTTGGCAGAAACTTTGGTGGTGGAAGCTCAATTTCAAAATGGATGCCAGCGTCATCGCGGCGTCCAATTTTGCCATTCAGTTCAGCGTGCTTTTCACCGGTAACTGGATCCTTCAAATGCGATCTTACATTCAGCTTAGCTGGAATTGCGGTGTCTACGGGAAAACGAATGACACCGGTTAGTTGAAATCGACCGCCCAATGCATACAGGCCATCTGGATCGGGATATTTTACTTTCATTTCGCAAACCGGGATCAGCGCTTTGAGTTTCTCTTTGGATCGTGACGCATCTCTTTGCGTCATAATGCCAAAGATGCTCAAGGCGACTAAAGCCGTGAGCAGCAAAAGTTCTCTAGCGGAAACCTGCAAGAACGACCGGTTCATTTCGTTGTATTTTGGTTCTTGAGAGGGCAGAACGTCTCGATTCAACCAGCCCGAGCAGATGACTTGTCCGATTCCATTAAACCGCTCTTCGAGCTGCCGTCAGGATTCGAGCATGGGATTCTGGATTGAATTCTAATTGCTGTATGGTACCCCATTTGTATCTTGGCGTGCTAGCAAAATAGCCAGCAAATACTATTCCACCAACGATGTACCAGCAATATTTGAATCTACCGTCCAGTTTGTTGGACAGGATTTTTCAAAGTAAAAAACCCGCCCTCTGGCTCCCGGCTGGCAAGTCTAATCACGCGCGCAGACTTTCGACTGCAACCTCGCCGATGCATTCGTTGAGGATCGCCAGGGCTTGATCCATCTCGGCTTGCGTGAGCGTCAATGCCGGCGTTAAAGTGAGGATGTTGCCCATGGTCACCTTGAAATTAAGCCCGCGTTTGAGCGCGCCATACATTACCCTTTCGGCTTCGTCGGTGGCGGGCGCATAACCGGCGCCCTGACGAGGTGAATTCTTGGCCGACACGTCACGGACTAATTCGATGCCGAGCAAAAGACCTTTCCCTCGCACATCACCGATCAGGCGATGGCAGGACTTCATTTCGCGCAGTTTCTCGATCGCGTAATCGCCGAGCTGAGCAGCATGTTCCACCAGCTTTTCATCGCGAATCACGTCCAGAGTGGCGAGGCCGGCGGCACAGCCAACAGGATTTTTCTCATGTGTGTAATGGCCGAGCGCGGTATGCGTTGCTACGTTAAGACCTTCTCTCGCCAGCAAGGCTGCGATCGGAAAAACACCGCCACCCAGCCCTTTACCCAACACGAGCATGTCCGGCACGACATCGTAATGTTCGCATGCAAACATACGCCCAGTGCGACCGAGCCCGATGGGAATCTCATCGAGAATCAGCAGCGCGCCATGTTTGTCGCAGGCTGCCCGAACCCGTTTCCAATAATCCAACGGAGGAACAAATGGCGTGCAACGAACTGTCTCACCGATGACCGCGGCCACGTCCCCTTCTTTCTCTAACACGTATTCAATGTAATCGGCGCAAGCGAGATTACAGGTAGCCCCACACTTAAACGGACAACGCATCGGCTCCGGAGGCGGCACATGCTCGCAACCTGGCAGCAGCGGTCCGATGCCTTTGCGAAACACGGCTTCACCGCCTATCGAAATCGCATCTAGCGAAGCACCATGGAATGAATCCCACATCGAAACGAACTTGAACCGACCGGTAGCAATGCGCGCAAGCTTGAGAGCCATGCCGATCGCGGACGTGCCGCCTGGTGCGAACAAGACGCGATTCAAATCGCCGGGCGCAATTTCGCCGAGGCGTCTAGCCAGCTCAACCGCCGGCGCGCAAGTATAACGACGAGTGCAAAAGCTGAGTTCATCAAGCTGCTGTTTGATCGCCGCAATGACACGGGAATGTGCAAAGCCGACCTGATGTACATTGTTCCCGTGGAAGTCGAGGTAACGTCGCCCCTCGATATCCTCAATCCACGCCCCCTCTGCCTTGGTCAGCACGTTGAGGCACGGCGTGGAAAGGGATTGATGCAGGAAATGGCGACCGTCAGTTTCCAACAACGCCTGCGTCTCGGGAGCGATATGTTCGGCAGACCACGCTCGTCGCTGAGGCGAAAGATTAATATCGCCTTCGGAGCGGAGGTGATTAAGGTCGTCGCTCGTTGGCGGATTCAATGAGGAGTCCATGAACATAATCCGGATGGCAAATAGGCTATCGACTTGGCTTCGTAGGATCATCCATAAACAAAGTGTAGCGTCCAGCCCAATTTTCTTTGCAGGAAACACCATCGAGGGAATCCCGTTATCGTCGGTCCGGTTTCTCCCGGGGGGCTCTTAAGCTTGCGATCCAACTCCTTGCCTGGTCAACACTAAGTTATCACATCAATGCCGAAGCCTTCACGTTGCTTCCGGCTAAGCATTGAATTCGCCTCGGCATCATTAGCAAAGGTTTCTTTCTTTGGATCCCAAGTCAGTTTTCGCTCTAACCGCATGGCGATGTTGGCTAGATGACAAAAGCTTGCGCTTCGATGCTGCGATTCAACATGACTGACTGGTGTGCCGCCATCGCGGATGCAATCGAAGAAATTCCCCATATGATCGCCAGGTTTCTTTCCGTGATACAGCTTTTCGATCGCAGCTTGGAGCCACGGCGGTCCATCCCCACCCTTCGGTCCATCCTTGGGAGCGTCATCGTTACCCCATTCGTTTTTGCTGATCTTGTGAGCGACACCCAGTTCTTCGGCGGGTTTCCCTGTCAGGCCACCACGATTGACGCGAATTCGACCCTTCTCACCACTGATGATCAATTCGTTGTTGCCAGAGTTGAGTCGTGCCGTATGTCCTCCAGGAAACTCAAAATTACAATCGAACTCGAATGCTGAGTTGAATCCATTTTCGACTTTACTAAACAACCCTTTGCCTTCGATCGACGTCGGTCCCGAGTTCGACATCCCCATGGCCCACAAGGCGATGTCACCGTGATGCGCACCCCAATCTGTGACCTGTCCGCCACCGTATTCGAGCCACCAACGGTAGTCAAAATCGCCACGCTCTGGACAGTAAGGCACTTCCGGGGCCTGACCCAACCATCGATTCCAATCGATATGATCTGGCTTCGGCTTGTTCTCAAACGGACCTCCCTTTTCACCTTTGCCAATACCGATGTGGCAATGCAATTTGGCGCCCAGCATACCGCTTTGTGCAATTGCGACAGCCTTCAGAAAGACCTGGGCAAATTCGCTGCGCTGCTGCGTTCCGACTTGGAAGACTTTCCCGGTCTCCTTGGCGACCTTACAGATCTGTTGTCCTTCGCGAATCGTAAGCGCTAGTGGTTTTTCACAATAGACATGTTTCCCGGCGCGCATTGCATCAATCGCGATCTTGGCGTGCCAATGGTCGGGTGTGCCAATAGTAACCGCGTCGATGTCATCCCGAGCGATGAGTTCCTGGTAATCGTTATAGATCTTGCAGTTGTCTTTGTATCGCTCTGCGAAAAATTCTGCGTTGTGACGATTAACGTCCGCCACGGCGACCATATCTCCTAAAACTCCGGCTAGATGTCCGACTAGCGCTCCGCGCCCTGGGTGATTGCCGCCGCCCGTGTACCGATTAACATAGATGCTGGTACCGATTGCCCCGACTCGGATTCGATCGTTGGGCGAACCGGAACGCGACCTGCCTAATACGTGAGCAGGCACAAAGTACGGAGCCAAGATGACTGCTGATCCGATAGCGCTAGCGGTCGTGACGAAATGGCGTCTCGAAGAATAGTTTTCAGGCTCGCTTATATTACTTTCCAAATCGGAAATTGGCATTGGTTGCTCCTTAGGAGAAATGTAGTACAGCCTGCTAGTCTGTAGGAGTAATGTAGTAGCAAGCTGGCAGCCTGCACGACGCGCATCGCATCTATCACTAATTTGAAATGTCGTAGCAAAACAATTGATCCTGAGATCTCACATAGAGCTTTCCACCGACGATTGCGGGGTGAGCCCAGCTTGGACGTTTGCCGGAACCTGGGATCTTGAAATGGCTTACCACTGTGTATTTTTTAGGATCCGCATTAACCAGAGCAAACTCTCCGTCCTGAAATTGCATGTAAAGCATATCGTCACCACCGATGACAACGGTTGAACCCTTGCCAGGCCCACGGCCCTTCCATTTGATCTCGCCCGTCATAAGCTCAGCGCAATATGGGTTGCCTCGATCGTCGGAATCTCCGTAGAGATAATCGCCGATCAATACAACACCACCGTGACGATTGTCCAGCTTTGTATTGAGTCCATAAATCTCCTTGACAGTGACTAAGCCGTTTTCGCCAGCTATCTGTTGGAGTAATGCTCCACCGCGACCATAGCCAGCTGTGAAGAACACTAAGTCGCCGCGAACGATTGGGGTTGGGATCACCGCTGTCGTCTTGTCGATTTGATATGACCAAAGTACTTTCCCATCCTTGGCAGAGACTCCAATGGCTCCACTCCCTGTGGTCTGCACATAGACTCGATTTGACCCGATTTCTGAAATCACAATGGATGAATGACCGGCCCCAATATCTCCGGGGCGAATTGCTTTCCAGATGAGTTCGCCCGTTTTCTTGTTCAAGGCGACGATGGTAGCTTTGTCGCCACCTGGCGTGCATACAACCGTGTTTCCATCGATTAGAACCGATTCACTGTAACCCCATGGGTCATCTTTTTTGCCGCCGATTTCATCGACAAGATTCTTGCGCCAGACTTCCTTACCGTCGCTCGTGTTGCAGGCCACCAAGACACCTTTCGGAGCAATGACATAGACAATTCCATCATCCACCGACGGTGTGCTTCGAGAATTGTGCCAGTCGGTTTCCATTGCTTTCCATGCAGGTCCGGTTTTGGTCGCCCACAGCTGCTTTCCGGTTTTCCGATCGTAAGCGGTCAGGTATTCGTCTTCATCACCAATCTTCGTCGAAAGTCCGTCGCCGAGAGTAAAAAGTTTATCTCCTACTACTGCAACGCTGGCGTAGCCACGTCCTACACCAGTCGTTTCCCATACGAGTTTGGGACCCGTTTCAGGCCACGACTTTAAAAGATTTTTGTCCCCAGCGACGGCAGTTCGATGCGCACCGCGAAACGTTGGCCAATCCTCACCATGCGCAACGAGGGATGCCAACGGCGATACGAAGAGGGCCGCCGAAACGACTATCTTTGCCGAGTTGCGAAATAAATTATCAAATGGCATAGCCAAAAACTCCCGCGGAGATGTTTTCATTGCGAGGCAATACTACCTCAATACGATGACCCGAGTCTATGATCCCAAATAGATCGCTGTCTTGAACGCAGGCTTCCATTGTTAGAACAAATGCGGCGATGATGAGATTCAGGCTGACGATAAATGGAGTGCCCGCCAATCACGCGGCGTCGTTCCATACATCTGTTTGAACTGGCGTGTAAGATGGGATTGATCGCTGAAGCCACAATTGCTCGCGATTTTTGCAATCGAATGGGACGTCTGAATCAGCGAGGCGGCGGCCCGCGCCAACCGTAACTTTCGGTGAAATTGCATCGGGGAGGTTTGCAAATGTTGCCTAAACTGCCGCTCGAATGCGCTGACGGACTTGCCCACAAGACGCGCAAGAGCAACATTTGTTAGCGCTGTCCTTGATTCATCCTGCAAAGCAGCCAATGCAGGCGCCAACTCCGGGACCGGGAAATTCGGTGCATTCAATTGCGGCAGCAATCTCGCTATTCCGGCAGTCGCGGCAATCGCACCTGTCTCGTCGCGCAAAGGTATTTTGTGTGTGCGGTACCAATGCAAGGCTTGGTCAAAGCCATTGACCAATTCGATCCTATTGACGATGCGATTGCCATTCAGGACCAATGCATCGTCTTCGCGAAGCGCTTCGGCAATCCAAGGTGGCGTGAGGTCGAAATCGGTCAGGCCAATTGCGTCCTCGCTCGAAGCGATGGAATAGTCTAACAGAAAAGTTTGATTCACTCGCAGGTAGCGACCTATTGCATCCTTGATCCAGAACCGAGTGTCTTCGACGAAATCAAATAATGATGCTGTTTCACTCTGTCCCAAACGCGACAGAAGTTGGGTCAGATCATTTACTCTCGGCGATCGATGAGACTTCATGAAAAAAGCCGGTATTGCAGATTGAGCTCAAGTGAAATTGATGATGACAGATTTTATCTGCGTGAAGAGGTCGAGACCGTACGGGCCTTTCTCGCGACCCCAACCGCTTTGCTTGAAGCCGCCCCAAGGCGAAGCGTTGTCGAAGGCGTTGTAGCAGTTTACCCAAACCGTGCCAGCGTCTAACGCGGCGGCGGCTTGATGGGCTTTGCGAATATCGCGAGTCCACACGCCAGCTGCGAGACCAAAAGGAGAATCGTTGCCCTTGGCAATCGCATCCGGCAGGTCGACGAACGGAATCGCGCAGACGACCGGGCCAAAGATCTCTTCTCTGGCAATTCGCATTTGGTTGTTCACATTGCTAAAAACCGTTGGCTCCACGAAGTAACCGTCGGCGAGTGAACCGCCGGGGGCTTTGCCACCACTAAGCGGGTTGGCTTTCTCGGCAGCACCTATGTCGATGTACCCAAGCACGCGTTGCTGTTGCGCCTTGGATACGAGTGGCCCCATCTTTGTCTGCGCGTCTAGTCCGTGACCGAGTTTAACACCGCGCGCCATATCGGCGAGCCTCGCGACAAACTCTTCGTAGATACCTTGCTCCACAAACAACCGAGAACCAGCTGAACAGATTTCGCCTTGGCAAAAGAAGATCCCCATAAACACCCCTTTGAGTGCCGATTCTAGGTCCGCGTCCGCGAAGACGATGTTAGGCGACTTGCCGCCGAGCTCGAGCGACACTTTTTTCAAATTGCCAGCGCTGGCTCGCACTAGTGCGCGGCCAACTTCGGTGCTGCCCGTAAAGGTTATCTTGTCGACGTCATGATGACTTGAAAAGGCCGAACCAACAGTTTCACCGAGGCCGGTCACTACGTTGAACACGCCTTCAGGGAAACCCGCTTCCATGAATAATTCGCCGAGCCGCAACGCTACGAGCGACGTATCTTCCGATGGCTTGATAATGATTGTGTTGCCGGTGGCCAGCGCAGGCGCGGCTTTGTAAAGCGGCATCGTCAGCGGATAATTCGGCGGCGTGATACCGACGACAACCCCCAATGGCTCTCGCGTCGTGAAATTCAAGAATTGGCCCGGCAGTGAAAGGGGGATTGTGTCCCCCAACAACTTCGTGGTCCAACCCGCATAGTACTCGGTCCAACTCACTGCCGTGCCCACCTCCTTTTTTGCTTCCCACAGCGGCTTGCCATTTTCCAACGTGATGAGTTCTGCAAGTTCATCGCCATTCTTCTCTATGAGCGATGCCGCTTTTTGAAGCAATCGTCCACGATCGTATGGCGTAACTTTTTTCCAAACCGGAAAGGCGTGCCGGGCAGCCGAAACAGCTTCATCCGCATCGATGTCTGTGCCGGCCGGAAAATGCGAAAGGACTTTGCCGGTCGCTGGATCGATCGATGGCAGGGTCGCACCATTGGATGCCTCACGCCAATGACCGCCGATGAGCATCCTAGAAGGTTTTGCAAAAAATGCTTTGGTAGCGGGCGAAATATCGGGGGTCGTTATCATCGTAGTTTTAGTGTTGAGGTTGATCAAAGTCTGGATAGCCACCAAGCTCGGTCGATGGACCAGGAAAGCCGATCCGTTGCCACACTCCCGCATCGCTCAGGTACAAGGCGCATACGTCAGCACGCAGCTGACGAAAGAATGCGGGGCATTGAATACCAAGGGCTGTCAGTAGCTGATGAACCTGTGCTCCATCTATTTCATATACTGCTTTTTCGAACATGGCCCTTGCGAGTTCATTCGCTGCTTGAAGCCCGTCCACGTAGACGTCCGCATATGGACTGCGGCGCATGCGCTCCGCAATCCCAGGTCCCGCATGGACCGCCGCAGCGCCAGCATCACGATCATCACGCGGGATAATACCGTTGGCGAGCGCTGCGAGCGTGGCGATATCGTTCAGAGAGATAATAGGTTCCATCATAGCTTCTTTTTTCGTTATCGTGTAACCCCGAGCCGTAGGCGACGGCCACACTGCACCATCGCCTACGGCTTCGCGTTAAGCGAGTTGCTTCTTAGGGCCCCATTTCAAGGATGTGTTGTGCCGCACGATCTGCTATCGCCAATGCGGTCAGCGTAGGGTTTACCCCGGAACCGGTGACGAAAACACTGGTATCGCAAATGAACAGATTTTTTACGTCGTGCGACTGACAAAACTCGTTGACTACAGAGGTTGACGCATCTGCCCCCATTCGGCAACTCCCCATCGCATGAGCACCATAGTTCAAGCCAATACGGACCTTCTTTGCGCCCGATGCCGCCATCATCTCAGCTGCTTTGTCACGAGCCGCAGCCGCCAGCTTCACGTCGTTCTCTCCCCATTGGTAGGTTACTTTCGCTACAGGTAGATCACGTCCATCTTTTAAGTCAGGATCGAGCGTGATGGTGTTGCGCAAATCGGGAAGCCCCTCGGCGTGCGCCCACCACGCAGCGGTATGCGTGTATTCATGTAAAAAATCTTTCAGTTCCTGGCCGAACATCAATCCGCTGAGGTTGCCGAAGGTCACAGGCGTCATCATGTAACTCAGCAGAATGAACCCTCGCGCATAATCATTGATGGGGTTGGGTTTGTAAAAATCTTGGACCATGACATGCCCCATCTGCATGCCCTTATGAGCATTGATCGGCTCGTCGAATGTACCGAAGACCTGCCAGGTTGGGTGACTCATGAAGTT
>JANLUJ010000131.1:0-2131 GCA_031363425.1 Pirellula sp. | reverse complement strand
AAAGGAGACTTGATCTTGGCGCGAGATATACTTTTTATGCTCAAAGAAGATTTCCCAGATGGGCCAGGTCTACCTTACTTCTGTCCTGATTGTTTACGGTGTCTCCCGCCCGCACTAGGTTAACCTGGAAAATGCAATGACCACTCCAGAAAAGCCCTTGCAATCGGGATTCTTGTTCGATCTTTCGCCGTCGATCGAATTGCCCGACGATCAAATCGACGAGGATCGAATGCCTCTGGACTATGTCGACGAGGAAGAAACAGGCGAATGGGTACCGCCGATTCGTTCGGTACCTGACGACGATCGCGAGTCGTTCATAAAGCTTGCCTTAGTCAATGGAGTTGGCCCGCGCTTGCTAGCTGGACTTGTCGATCACTTTGGTTCGGCAGCCGATGTCCTTAAAGCGACGCTTGCTCAATTGGGTCAAGTGCCACGGATTGGCCCTAAGCTATCCACGCTCGTTCGAGACTCTCGCACGAGCGATCTAGCCGATCGCGTTTTCAATCATTGCCATGAGCACAACGTCAAGATCATATTAGCCGGAGACCCTCAATTCCCAAGGTTGTTGGCCGAGTTGCCGGACCCACCGGTGATGCTATTTGTTCGCGGAGCATTTCACCAGACTGACCAGCTCTCGATCGCCATGGTCGGGACTCGCCATTGCACAAACTATGGACGAACAATGGCCGAACGCCTTTCCAAATCGTTGGCCAGATATGGGATCACGATCGTTAGTGGCTTGGCGCGTGGAATTGACGCGATATGCCATCGTGGCGCAATTGAATCCAACGGCAGAACGATCGCAGTTCTCGGAAGTAGCGTCACCGACATCTACCCGCCCGAGCATCAGGAGCTTGCCGAACAAATTGTCGATCACGGCGTTCTAATAAGTGAAACACATCCATTTTCTAAACCTAAGGCTGGTGTGTTTCCGCAACGCAATCGCATCATTAGCGGCTTGAGCCTGGGTACGATTGTTGTCGAAGCCGCAGATCGATCAGGTTCGCTCATTACCGCGAGGCATGCTGGCGAGCAAGGTCGCGATCTTTTTGCCGTACCTGGTCCGGCGACGTCTCGCATGTCCAGAGGCTGCAATCAGCTTATTCGGGACGGGGCCATTCTAATACAGGATGCTGAGGACGTTATCGAACACCTTGGGCCCCTAGTTGAGAAGGCTGCACTAGGCGATGGCAATGTGGTTCATCATCCGACGGAATTGCAGCTCAATGAAATTGAAAATGCGGTGTTACAAGCCATCGATAGTATGCCTACGGATGTCGATCAAGTGATATCGGTATCGAAACTACCGGTGCCTCGTGTGTTGAGTACCTTGAGCGTCCTGGAAATGCGAGGGCTGATCCGACGACTATCCGGCAGAACGGTCGTGAGACGCTAGCCAAATGGAACTCACTTTCAGGCTCTTTTGAATATTGAACACCGAACACCGAACCATGAATTTCGAATATCGAATCGACGTGCGATTTCATTCGACATTCGTGATTCCTTGTTCGATATTCGAGATTGGTCTTCGACACGGCATCAACAAAGTGAGTGCCATTGGGCGCTAGCCTACAAACGAAAGAGCAATCATCGGTTCATGACGAAATTTGGGGTTATTGGAACAGGGGCATTGGGAGGTTTTTATGGCGGGCTGCTCGCGCGTTCGGGGAGCGACGTTCATTTTCTAGCCCGAACCGATGCCACGCACATCAGATCGCACGGTCTACACATCGAAACGAAAATGGGTGATTTCCATCTGCCTGTTGTGAACGTGTACACCAGCGTCCACCACATGCCCAAATGCGATTGCATCCTGGTGGCTCTAAAGAGCACGCAGAATCATTTGTTGCCCGAGTTGCTGCCAGCTTTGTTGCATGACGATTCGATCGTACTCGTGTTGCAAAATGGGTTGCACGTTGAGCAAGTGGCCAGGCAGGTTGTTGGTCCCGGGCGAGTGGCGGGCGGATGCTGTTTTCTGTGTTCCAACAAAGTTGGACCGGGACATATACGGCATCTCGACTATGGGAGGATTTTGATGGGGCCGTATCGAGGTCTCGACGATTCCGAACCGGGGCCGTCGATGGAACGGTTGGAGTCGATTCGAAAGGACATGACTACGGCGGGAATCGAT
>JANLUJ010000104.1:0-2490 GCA_031363425.1 Pirellula sp. | reverse complement strand
TCAGCGCGCCGTTGAGGGCGAGTTTCATGTTGCCCGTTCCGGAGGCCTCTTTTCCCGCAGTTGATATTTGTTCCGATAGGTCCGCTGCCGGATAGATGACTTGGCTGTTCTTGACGTTGAAATCTGGGAAGAAGGCAACCTTCAGCCGGCCGTTGACGTCCGGGTCGGAATTGATAACGTCCCCCACGGAATTAATGAGTTTGATGATCAGTTTTGCTAGGAAGTAGCCCGGCGCCGCTTTGCCTGCAAACAAAAACGTTCGAGGCGTGACCTGGACGGAGGGATTGTCCTTGATCCGAAGGTAATCGCTCAGAATGCGCAGCACGTTGAGATGTTGGCGCTTGTACTCATGGAACCTTTTGACTTGAACGTCGAACATCGAGTCGGGATCGATGGTGATGCCGGAGCGTTCTTGAACCAGATTCGCAAGATCAACCTTAACCGCCCGCTTCACCGCCCGCCACTCGGCTCGGAACGAAGAGTCGTCTGCCAATGGTTCAAGCCGCTGCAGCTGGTCTAGGTCACGAACCCAAGCGTCACCGATGACCTTCGTCACCAACGCCGAGAGTCGCGGGTTGGCCAGGAGCATGAATCGCCGCGGGGTGACTCCATTGGTCACGTTGCAGAACTTCTTCGGTGTCAGTTCGTAGAAGTCGTGGAGCACTTCTTCTCGCAGTAGCCGCGAATGCAACTGCGATACCCCATTGATCGCGTAGCTACCTAGGCAAGCTAGGTGGGCCATTCGCAACGCGCCACCTCGCCGCTCGTCGATCAGCGACAATCGTTGCACGCGTTCAATGTCGTCTGGATACCGCAAACGGACTTCGTCAAGATGACGCCGGTTGATCTCGTAGATGATCTCCAAGTGACGTGGCAGCAACTTTGCAACCAACTCCAACGACCATTGCTCCAGTGCTTCGGGAAGCAGCGTGTGGTTGGTGTAAGCAAACGTGCGGCGAGTTATTTCCCAAGCCTGCTCCCAGCCCATGCGGTATTGGTCGACTAGCAGCCGCATCAGCTCGGCAACTCCAATTGCCGGGTGAGTGTCGTTGAGTTGGACGGTGAACTTTTCGTGAAAGATCTCCAGATTTTGTCCACGCTGATGGAAAATGCGGATCATGTCTTGTAGCGCGCAAGATACAAAGAAGTATTGCTGCTGCAAACGAAGCACTTTTCCCTGCATCGCTTCGTCGTTAGGGTAAAGCACCTTGGTTATGTTCTCAGAGACCATTTTTTCTTGCACTGCGCGGTAGTAGTCACCGACATTGAAGGCCTGGAAATCGAATGACTCGGGAGCTTGGGCTTGCCAAAGTCGCAGCATGTTTGCGTTGCTGTTGCCGTAGCCTGGAATCAAGGTGTCGTAAGCCATTCCCAACACTCGCGATGCTGGAACCCATTCCACGCGATACTGGCCATTGGCGTCAACACTTCCTCGCGTCGTGCCGCCAAAGCCGACTTCAAAAATGATCTCAGGCCGAGGTACTTCCCAAGGGTTACCGTATCGAAGCCACTTGTCGGTCAGTTCAACTTGCCAACCGTCGCGGATCATTTGGTCAAAGATGCCGAACTCGTAACGGATCCCGTAGCCGATGGAAGGAATTTGCAACGTCGCCAACGAATCGAGATAGCAGGCAGCCAACCGACCCAGTCCGCCATTGCCCAAGCCAGGTTCCTCTTCGTTTGCTAACAGCAAGTCAAGATCAAGACCCAGCTCTTTCATCGCCTGGCGCGTTTCTGGCTCAATCCCCAGGTTGACCAAGTTGTTTCCCAAGTGCGGCCCCAGCAAAAACTCCGCGGAAAAATAGCATACGCTACGGCTGGCGTGCTGATAGTATGTGCTGGCGGTTCGTAACCATCGGTGAATGATCCGGTCTCGCACCGTGTGCGCCAAAGCCATGTAACGATCATGGTCCGTGGCTACCTCGGGAAACTTAGCTTGCCGGTAGCTGAGGTTGTCCAAAAAACTTTGCTTGAGGGCTGCGACGCTGTTACCACAACGACGATCGTCAGCGGCCTGTGGCGATTTCTTCTTGGTGCCCATCCTTACCCCCTATTGCTTGCAACGACTTGGCTTGAATACGATGTGCGCCAGGCCGAGTGGGACCCCATCAGTATAGACTACCCCCGCGACGCATCAGCCAATCATCTGTGGAAATGCCAGTCCATTAAGATATGACAGACGAATTACTTCGGAGAGGAATTTCTCCACAGTTGGCGTCGTAGTTTTGGAAACAGTTTGAGTGCATTCTCTCTCATGATTTGTGTCCCGATGTGGATGGCTTGCTCCTCGCTCAACTCATCCCGAATCACCTTTTCGGCCAATGACTCGGAAATGCACTGCCTTGAAAAGACGGTCGCTGCGTAGATTCCCTCGGCGTTGACAGTATCGGCACCCCACATGATCCGATCCGAGGGAACAATCTCAAGCCATTCTTGGTATGCTCGTTTTGCCATCGTGTAGCTGAGCTGAGGCAACCAAACGGAATCGAT
>JANLUJ010000076.1:0-3875 GCA_031363425.1 Pirellula sp. | reverse complement strand
GGTCGCCCAACTGGTTTTCCCCCCTCGGTCTCGTCAGGGGAGGTAGCAAAGTCGATCAATCAATAGCCTCAACCAAATCGTCTTATGAAAATCTCGGCAAACTCAGCGCTTAGTAAAAGCTTTCTTGCGTTGTCAATATTTTGCATGGCCATTGCCATCATCCTTTTGGGAAAACCTTTGCTTGCACCATTGTCATTGAGTTTCATCCTGGCATATGTGCTAACACCGGTGGTTCGATGGTTGGAACGACGTGGCGTTGGCCGAATTACGGCGGTTGGGCTAATCGTTACGCTTCTCACCTGCCTCACATTGCTATTGGGTACGCAATTGGCTTCGCAACTGAATCACCTCGTTACCGAACTTCCACAGCACAAACACGAGATAGAAGCAAAGTTGTCGGGGTTTCGAACTGGGTCAAGTTCAACAGTCGGGCAAATCATCGACATTTCCAAGGAGGTCTTGGGGAGTATTGATGTGAACGATCCATCCGTTGAACCAACCGATGTTCAAAAGGTGACAATCGTTGAAGGAAATTCTACGATGCCTTGGCTGACATCAATTCCGAGCATCATTTTGCCAATCGTGGAGCCAGTCGCCTCCGCCGTTGTCGTTATCGTTCTAGTTGTATTCATGCTCATTTCCCGAGAGGACCTTAGAAACCGCCTCTTGGCGGTGTTCGGCAACCATCACCTCACAAGCGTAACGAAAATCGTAAATGAAACTTCGAGCCGATTGAGCAACTATCTTTTAGGTCTTGTGTCTATCAATTTTGGTTTTGCCGTTTGCTTTGGAATTGTGTTGTTTGTGTTGGGAGTTCCCTATGCAGCAGTTTGGGGCGCAGTAACCTTCGTTTTTCGTTTTGTACCATTGCTCGGCAGCTTCGTCTCAATGCTTCTGCCGCTTTCGGTGAGTCTTCTTTTTTTGCCGGGATGGTACGTACCGCTTGCCGTCGTAGCGTTCTACTTGACTTTGGAGGTAATCACGTGCAATCTTGTGGAGCCATTACTCTTTGGTAAATCTGTCGGAATGAATCCATTTGCATTGTTGATTGCAATTATGTTCTGGACCTGGGCCTGGGGACCACTCGGATTGATGATGGCCACGCCGCTAAGCCTAATGCTTGCAACTCTTGGGCGACATCTGCCGTATTTACGATCGCTCGATTTCCTGTTGGGGGACGCCAGGGCTTTGCCCGCTCATTTGGTCTATTTCCAACGCCTTTTGGCAAACGATACCAATGAAGCTGAGTCGCTTTTGAAATCGGTCTGCAGTAAACGAGGCTTGCCGTTTGTCGTCGACAAAGTTGCAATTCGAAGCATGAGTCATGCGGACCGCGAGCTAAAGAGCAATGAAATCACTTCCGAATTGCATCGCCAAGTGAGTCAACGCAACGATTGTTTGATTTGGAAACTGATGGACGACGCAAATGTAGAAGCCACACCAGCAAATGCTGAAGTCAAGCTAACGGAATCAACGAAAGGGGCGACACCTCACAAGGGACCACTGGCCTTTGGCATTAGTCTCTGCGGCAATAGAACCGACGCAGCTCTCCGAGCGATTGAAATCTCTGACCCTAAAATAAAATGGTCATTTGGTCACAGCCTCGATGCAAAAACGGTCGTTCACATTTTGAAGGGCAACTATTCCATTGTTCTAATAAGTTCACTGCCAAACAATCCCTGGGAAATCATCGAGCGATTCGCTAAGCGACTCCGAAAAGAAGGCTTCACTGGATGGATCGCGGTCGGAAATTGGCGGGTCAGGACACTCCCAAGCAGCCTGCGAACGAGGTTAAAGGAGTCCGGTGTAGAGTATGCTTCTCATCGCCTGCATTCCGTGTGTCGCATTGTCAGCTACGCGGCTTCATCGTTACATGAGTCCGATGAAACCGAGACAATTTTGGAAAGCGTTGGATCATCTGATGCTGAACCAATTGGAAAAAGTGAGATCCTCCAACTTGCCTCGGATATCCGCTGACCACACAAAAATTGATGTTTGCATGAGCCGCAAGCGCTAAGTGCGAATGAGGAATTGATACTAGAAAACGCGGCTAGCGCCTGCGGCTCAACATTAAAATTAGAGTTGGCCTGAGAACGTGGAACAACCGTCGGCAATCTATGGATGATTCGGACTTCCACTGCTTTACGTGATGCGTGGTAGCGAAATTCCGCAGGGATGCATGTTGGAATTCCAATTCGCGGACTAACATATGCAAAAATGGTTGTTTGCAGGTGCTTACGAAGAGCAAAAAGGACCCGTCGCATGCTTAGTCAAAAAATAACACGAGGCGAGCCAAGCATCGCGACTGAGCTTTCAGAAGATTTCATTCGAGGCAAACAGCGTCGTATCGTGGGTGACCGCATTGCTCTCGGTGCAGTCGTCTTACTGCTTGTTGGAAGTGGAATCGCGGGTTCATATTACACTCAGCAACTTCGGTCGCACACGAACTTAGTCGAGGAGTCGCACAAACTTCTAATCGATCTTGAAAATATCGAATCGATGCTCCACTCTGCGGAATCCGTGCAAAGGGGGTACATTTTAGACGGCGGGGAGTCTTTATCAGATCGCTATCGCGAGACTGTTCCGAAAATAAATGGAAAGCTTGCAGAGCTAATTCTATTGACGCGAACTAGTCCGATCGAGTCGTCCAAAATAATGGATTTGAAAGCGCAAGTCGATCAAAAAATTACGGAGCTCAACACGATCATGGATGTTCGTCTCAAGGAAGGCTTCACGGCGGCAGCATCGCTTTTTTCAAAAAATTTAGAAGACGTGAAGATGGATTCGATTCATGCCTCAATTAGAGACATCCGTGCAATGGAAATGCGTTACATGGCGGAAAGGGAGGTAGCGGCAGCGACGACCTACTGGACAGCTCTCGCGGTAGGGATGGTCGCAACGTTTGCAGGACTGGCTCTGGTAGTTAGCGTTGTGTACCTTCTACAACATAATCGGCGACGGGCTGAGCGAGCGTCGGAGATTATCCGCGCGGAACAAATGCGATTGCAAGCCAGTTTGGATCGAATTCGCCGTCTCGAAATAGACAACAGGCGGATGGATCAGTATATGCGTTCGTTTGTCGAACAAGTGAAAGACTATGCTATTTTTGCAATGGACGAGAACTGTCGCGCGACCACTTGGAACAACGGTGTATTAGAAGTTCTTGGATTCGATGAAGCTGATTTCATCGGCCAGGATATTCGTCAATTGATTTTCGTTCCCGAAGCGATCGAACTAGGAATTCCTAAGACTGAATTCGAAACGGCTGCCGAGTTGGGGAGCGCAAGCGACGACCGCTGGATGATGCGAAAAGGGGGAACACGCTTTTGGGCGTCGGGGATTACAAGCGCAGTCAAAGACGATCAAGGTAACCTTGTTGGTTTTAGTAAAGTGATGAGAGACCTTACCGAACAAAAACGAGATGAAGATGAATTAGTGGCCTTAGCTGCAAAACAATCGGAGTCGAGTCGTCGCATGAGTGAGTTTATGGCCACTCTGGCGCATGAATTGAGAAACCCGTTGGCTCCAATTCGAAACGCAATTGATCTGATGGGAATGTCCTCGCTAAGCCCAGAGAATGAAGAGTTACGAGCTTTGCTGGATCGCCAGGTGGTCCACGTAATTCGGTTGATCGATGATTTGTTAGACGTATCGCGAATTGGTCGGGGAAAGATTATTCTCCACCGCGAGATAGTTGACTTACGTACCGCTATCCAGTCGGCGATCGAGGCTTCGGGCACGTTCATTCAAGAGAAAGAGCAGAAACTGCAACTGAATATTTGTGACCGAGAAGTGCAAGTTAATGTTGATCCCGCCAGAATAACTCAAGTGGTAACAAATCTGCTTAATAACGCCTCGAGGTACACTGATCCGGG
>JANLUJ010000064.1:0-2117 GCA_031363425.1 Pirellula sp. | reverse complement strand
GCGGATGCTGCCAGCATCCGTACCGACGCGAACCCCGTGGCGGATGCTGCCAACATCCGTACCGACGCTAGCAGCGTCGGCCACGCACGCACCAATTGGATGTTTGTGGCGCTGCTTGCATGTCTTTGCGCCGTCTATCTTTTCTACGTGGTTCTACTCCCTGAATTAGAACTCAGTCTCTTTCGCTTTAGGAACCCTAACAAGAAACTCTTGCCACCCGAAATGGATATGAAGTGGGCAAATCGAACGCTGCTTCGGAGTTGTGAATTTCTGTTCATTGGGTGGTTTTTTTATTTCGGCGCTAGCATCGGCAGTTTTCTCAATGTGGTTGCCTGGCGAGTACCAGAAGGCCGAACCATCGTCTTCGGTGGGTCGAAGTGCCCGTATTGCAACACTCATCTTAGGTTCATCGACAATACACCTATCCTTGGCTGGCTTTACTTGCAAGGCAAATGTCGAACATGCAATGTGCCCATCGCTCCTCGCTACCTGCTTATTGAAATTGCCGTAGGGACCGCCTTCATGTGGCTTGCTCTTTGGCAATTGGTTCGCGGTGGCGCTAACTTGCCTCACTGGAGGTCCATTGGACGATCTGGATTGGTAAACATTGTGCTTGATCCGCAATGGCCGTTGATCGGAATGTATGTGATTCATGCGTTCCTGTTTGGAATTCTTATCATGTTGGCCGCCGCCAACGCCGGCAAGAAACCTTTTCCTATATTTCCGATGTTACTCATTGGGTTTGCCTTGGGGTCGTCCAAAATCGTTAATCCAATGCTCGATCTTGTTGCATGGCAACAACCGTTCTCCGAGCAGGGGCTCTCGCGTTTTGGCCCGTTCGCGAATCCTACTATTTCCGTGCTAATTGGCGGGCTGGCAGGTGCTATCATAGGATGGGCATCCGCATTCACCTTTGCGAAGCATTTTGGAAAGATAGTTGGCCGACATTGGGCTCTCCAGTGTTTTTTGGTCGGAACGGTACTTGGCTGGCAAAGCGTAGTGACTATCGTAGTGCTTAGTTTGATCGTCTATGGAATTTTGCGGCCTACTTACCGCTTGATCCGGCCACGAGCGGCGAACAGGACGCTTTTAGACCAAGCACTTGGGCTGAATGCATGTTTCATCATCACAGCTCTTGTTCACCATTCGTTTTGGTTTCAAATCGTCCACCTCTTTGAACTCAATTAGTTAAGGCTTCACTCCGTTTCTCTCCCTCAATAGGACCTACCCACAATGAACGTTTCTTTGATTCAGTGGTCGCTTCGTTCGATCGCTCTTGGCGCACTGGCTTTGTTTTTGAATGAATCACCGAACTGCAATGCAGACGTCAGACTGCCAAACGTATTTTCCGACCATATGGTTCTTCAACAGGGTCAAGAAAATAAAATCTGGGGAACAGCCAACGCAGGCGAAAAAGTCACCATTTCGATCGCCGACAAATCGATGGATGCGACGGCCGACGACAAAGGCAAATGGTCCGCCAAGCTACCTTCCTTGCCGGTCGGTGGTCCGCACAAATTGCGTATTGCGGGTTCGAGTGTTGTCGAGCTAAGCGATGTGCTGGTCGGCGAAGTTTGGATTTGTTCCGGTCAATCCAATATGCAGTGGACCGTTGCCGCATCAAACAATGCCGACATGGAAAAGCTATCTGCAAATTTCCCCAACATACGCATGATCAACTTTCCGCAAGTCGGAACGCAAGATCCTGTATGGAGCCACGATGATAGGAAATGGATGGTTTGCTCACCTGCAACCGTTAGCAATTTTTCCGCCGTAGGCTACTTCTTTGCCAGACAAATCCATCAATCCACCAACGTGCCGATCGGAATGATCAACAACGCCTGGGGCGGATCGGCGTGTGAAGCATGGGTCAACCGCGATGTGCTCAAAGCCAATCCTAGATACGAAGGGCTGCTTGCTCGCTGGGTAGGCATGGAGGACAAATTCGCCGCGCTTGGGGCAAAACAGGATCGAAACGATGCGGAGAACAAGGAGTTCAGCGGTCTTCAAGGTCAAATGCGAGGCAATGCACGCCCCGGCAATATCTATAATGGCGTTCTCAAATCGCACCTAGGGTACGGCATTAAAGGTGCTATATGGTATCAGGGCGAATCGAA
>JANLUJ010000053.1:0-2460 GCA_031363425.1 Pirellula sp. | reverse complement strand
CATTCACATTCGGACATGTGAGCCGCCGGGCGCTAGCCGCGGGTGACTTAAATTCAGTGAAATTGCCTCGTTACACCGGCGGCTAGCGCCTTGCCGCTCACAAAGTGAGTGCCATTTGGCTGACGCCACCGGCAGAGATATACCGCCCTAGTATCTAGCCTCGGTATCGGATTCTGAGAATAACACTTAGGATACACTTGTAGCTTCCAGTAGCCTACATCTAAGTTTAGACGTTCGAAGATCGGAGCTACTTCTGCGGACGTCGAACCCGCTTGGTCGGTGCGAATCATCCGAGCACTTGCATCCAGTAGTTCCAGGTAGTCTCCAAATGACATCGACAAGAACCCTTTGTCGCCGCACCCCCAAGATAAACTCGGCAGCATTCAACAAGTTTGCCGGTGCGCTTCAAAAAGCCCCACGCCTACCGCGACGGACAAATTCAAGCTTCGGACTGGTCCAATCATTGGTAGCGACAGGCAGTGCGCATGCTGCTGTTCTCGCACCGAATCGGGCAGACCGCTCGACTCGCTTCCAAATACCAACCAGTCCCCCACTTGAAACGCCGCATCCGTATATGTCCGCGATGCAAACTTGGTAAAGAACCACGTTCGACCCATCGGCATAACTTGAATCAAATGCTCCCACGAATCGACAGACTCCCAATCAAGATGCTGCCAATAGTCTAAACCGGCGCGCTGCAAAAGCTTGTCGTCCAAACGAAAGCCCGTTGGCCGTACGATCCAAAGCTTGGAATCGAGCGCAACGCAGGTTCGTCCGATATTTCCCGTGTTTTGCGGTATCTCCGGCTGATAGAGGACTATGTTAAATCGAGGCGTTGTCATTGGCGGATTGTGCGAAGAGTAGAACAGTTGTCTCAACTGTTTCCACACTGCGTCGGTATGTTAGTTAGATGCCAAACAGTTGTTCGAAATCTTAGGGTTGAGTGGTCCAGACGTTAATCAGGTTCGAAGCAGTTGAGGACAACTGCTCTACAATCCTTCTTGACTTTGGATCGATTTGCATCAGGTTACGATTGTCCTCGCTCCCGAGCAGTTGAGACAACTGCTCTACTTTGCGCTACAATCACGGGGCGGCGTTTTGGGATGCAGAGTATCGCCTCTAACACCATCGCAATCAGCATGATGATTAGGAACCATCGCCAAATCTCCTGGACCAAACTCCTGGCTGACGCACCGACTTCGATGCGTGACCACTTCAAGGCGCCGAACAAGCTTGAGAGCGTTTCTGCGTTCACCAACTTGCCACTATCCTCGTCGCTCGATCTATTCTGAGCGATGAGGAGTGTGTCGTTTCGATAGACACCAGTATGCTGCGAAAATTGATTTGACAAGGCCGTTGCGTCACCTACCGTTTGGCTGGCATTCTCAAAGAAAGAACCAATTGGCATACCGACGGTCGTCATACGCGTCGAACCGATTCGGGCCGATCCAGCTGCTAAGACACGCTGAATAGCGATGTACATCACGATTCCGTCGGACGCAAATGTCGAATCTCTTAAAGAAGGGGTCGTCGTGCATACATAGACGCCGTTCTTGGCCGAACCTGCAGCGTCAATCCTCATCAGCAGTGGCAGCTCGTCGTTCATCGAGGCCAATACCGTCCCTTCAGCCTGCAATTTGCAAATACGTTTGATTCCGAGTTGCCCGACCGGCAGGGGAGCACCGTTGAGCGTGTTTCCCAGCAGTTCCGAATCGTTCCGCCACTGTTGAACTCTTGCAAGCGTTGCATCCGTTTCGGATATTCCCGGTTTGGGGTTCGCATCTAAACTTTGCCAGCCCGTCCATTGAACCCCGAGGGCACGCGTGTCGGTGGGGGTTTCCGGCGGGAAGAGCAGAACTTGCCCCCCTTGTTCGATGAACTGAGTCAACAACTCTAACGAACGGCCCTCAGGCAGTTGCTCATGCCAAACTACCAGCGCGATCGCGTTCCAATCGATCGAGTCCAACTGCGATGAAGCGACCGTTTCGGTTTCACACTCAATCGCTTGCTCAGGGGATATGTTGGTGCACAGCTCGATTGCTTCGATGACGCGTGGGTTGTCGCTCACGATGACTGTTCGCCTTGCTGGCGGCTTCTCATAAACAAAGTAACTTGTATTGTCAGCTGAATTGGTATCGCCGGGAATGCGAACCAATCCCCAGCCTCTATCGAGACTGGCGTTGTCGTTTTCGGACGAAAGGGCAATTCGATAGTCGTTGACCTCCGCTGACTCCGATTGCAAATCGACATTCAATACGGTTCTCGCAACTCCAACTTCGACCTCGACTGGAATCTGTAGGGTAGTCGGAACCGTAGACCCAAGCGTTCGCTCGATTTTGAAACTCAATGACAGTTCCACCCCCTGAGTTCCTTTCACCCGCTTGGCTGACATAACTCGAATCGATCGGTTTTCATTCGAGGCTGCGCCGAGGTCTAGCACTTGAAATTGCACCTCTTGCG
>JANLUJ010000034.1:0-3683 GCA_031363425.1 Pirellula sp. | reverse complement strand
ATTCGACTACGACTGCAGGATCGGCTGACTGAAGCGGCCACAGATGGGGAGAATTGTAGGATTCGAGAATTTGCCATCACGCTGCTGATCGACTTAACAAACTTGAGTTATTGAGCACACTCATCCTAGGGGCGTTTTTTTGGCCGTTTCTCCAAGTACGTTTGGTAATCTGTATAACTGATATATCCTTTCATTTCTTGTTGAGAAAAAAAGACGTCGGCAATTCTTACGTTATGCTTTTCCTCTAGGTACAGCAAGAGTTTGGTTCCGCTTGCATAGTTCTCAGCCTTGATTGATGAACGCAGCTTGTCAAACGATTCCTTGAGATCTTTATCCTGAAGCGACTTCGCCTCTTGCTCCTTGGTTGCAAACTGGATTCTTTCGGCTTCGGGCTTCTGCTCATTTTTCCATTTAAGCAAATCTCGATAGGCTTCTGAATCGACGTATGGCCGGGACGAGATTGATTCAAGAAACTTGTCAACGTAAGCGACGTTTCCATTTTGAAGCAAATGAATGATAAGGCGGGTTGTTTCCGTAAAGTTGGATTTCTTCATTGACAACTGAATCACCGGATCGACGGCATAACTCAACGTAGGTTCCATCTCCATCGCCATCTCGCAAAGTCGCTTTAGTTCGTCGTTGCCCCCGCGGCCTTGCGATGCACAAATCGCTCGAATCGCCATCAAGTAGGGTTCTGGACCTGTAAAGTTTTCAAGGCGAGTCAATACTTCCATCAAAGCGTCGTGCCGACCATCTGCGAGCAGTGGCTCGACCATCGCGACGTCAATTGATTCGTCGTTGCCGAATTGCTTTTGATACTCTTTCGAGAGCAGGACGCATTTCGCGAAATTTAGCTTGTACATATTAAAGCGTGTTTTTTTGAGAAGTACAGTCTTCGTGCTCTGGTATTTTAGGTCCAGCTTGTCCAGCAGTTTTAGGGCATCATTCCAGTCGGTCTGCTCTGCCAGTTGGGAAATCGTGTCGTTGTAACGCATTAGGTCAGAATTGCCTTTGTAGAACGCTTGCATCATCGATTGAAAAAGAAAAGTCGACGACTCGCCATTTCTAATATCGTAGATGTCTGCGAATCGAACGGATCCATCACCCTTCAAGCTTGGAACCATCTCCAGATATGTCAAGCCGACCGAATCAACACTTCTAAACAACGCTCGCATTTCTTCATTTCGCCTTATCAATTTCAGAAAGCGAAAACTCGTTTGGCTGTCTGCTTGTTTCATTTTTCCGGACCAATACGATTCAAAGTACTTTGCTCCGACTAATTGACGTCCGACTGTCTCTCGCACTGATTGCGGCAGTTCGGCCGATTCTACGATACGATCTATCCAAGCCTGGTCATCGAAACACGCAAGAACCCCATTCAGGTTTTTAGCGACAAATTCCTTCTCAACTCCCTTCGCCAACGCTTCCAAAGCCGGATTAAAAATATCTTTAGACGTCATCGCTTCGTCTGCATACGAGTTGCTTGATACTGATAGGCTCGAGATCGGTATCAATAGTATCGAAGAAAGTGCCCACAGAAACACAAACGATAACCGTTTCATAAAGTCACCAAAGTCGCGGATGGGTGAAGGATGATGTCGCAAGAGATTTCTGATTGTACTGCCAGGGTCTGCCCACTGCACGCAACATACGAGTGAAAGATCTCGACGGAGCGTCCTCACTAGCCCCAAGCTTCTCATCCCCCACTTGGTCATACCTCGCTCTACGCCTGCAGGATCGGCCCAGCAGCGTTTAGCCTCTTCCTTAGCTCCCAGCTTCCCATCCAAATTTGGTCATAGCGCGATCCTACCATCGCCACTTACACAAATCGGTATTTAACATTGTGGTCACCGCTCGATCCAGCCATCGACCGCTTTCCAGGAGCTAGACCAACCACTGTGAGCGTTGGCGCTGGCTGCCTAGCTTCATCCCTTCCAGAGCTTGGCTAGAAGCTACTTAGGCTACGGCGCTGGCTGCTTGCTGGAGGACTGATGCGTCGGTTAGACTGAAGCGGATCGCATCAACTCGAAAATACAAATAGGATGTCCGAATGGATCCAACCAAATGCTGCCCAGATTGCAATGTCGAAATGGAAATCGGATTCGTACCAGACCACTACGCTCAGATAATTCGGAGCCATTGGCACCCAGGGACTGCAACGGAAAAGACGTTCACTGGCAACCTAAAGCTAGACAAGGACTCGATGATTCCGATCACTGCGAATCGCTGTCCCAAATGCGGTTTGCTTAAACAGTACGCGTCCAAGTAATTGGAGGATACTTGAACTAGTGGGTTGGATTCACTGCTATCAAATTTAATCAACTGTGGACGTGTTCGTAGACAGCGGTATCGATTCAGGAGCAAACAGCCTCTCCCCTAGCCTTAGCTTCACATCCAAATGTGGACCTGGCACGATCCAGCCATTTCGCTTCCACAAGTTGGTTTGATCCGCTTTCTATTTAATTGGAGTCGACATGAAAAACGATGCAAATGGAAAAGCATCAGTACCCACTGGAGCAATCCAGTGAGCAGTTTCAACAATTTGCAGAACTTGTGCATTGCGCGCACAGTCCGTCAAGAAATGAGGAAGGATCCCAATATTGGGGCGATGGCCGACAGCTTACTAATTGCCGCCAGCGATGATCGTCTATTTCTTGTTGGGCAAGTTCGATTTCCAAAGGATAAGTTGAGGATTCTCGCAATTGCGAAATTTATTGTTGGTGATAATGCCGTTTTTGAAAACATCGTCGCAAAAGAAGCGGATCCCCCCACCTCCGGTACCGTCGACGAGCAGCGGCAACGTGCAGAAGACGTATTCCCGAAGTTGAACGATCGGGCGTCGCGGACAAGGTTGTCTGCAAGAATCACCATTCGCGAGTGAAGCCGTAAGACCGACAGGACTGGAGTTAGCACAACCGGGACAACATGTTTTGATTGCGGCGCGGAATTAGCCAATCGCATTTTGCCTAGCCCGCAATCTTCCCACCCCCATGTAGCCATAGCCACAGCCGGGATTCAGCCGAACCCACGCGCTAGCCCAACCACTGTGGACCTAGTTCAGCGTCAGCGGGCAACGATGTGAAAGTAGCCCGTAGCCAGGATCCAGTCGCTTCCACAGGTTAGTTCAATACCGCTGTGGCAAGCAGCTACGCGGGCAACGATGTGGACGTAGCCCGTGGCCTGGATCCAGCGTCTTCCAACGAGCTAGCCCAACCACTGTGGACATGGGACTTGTCGCTTGCTCATCGCAAACTAGAAAGGATATGTTGAAGCTGTAAGCGTTGGGGAAACGTGATGGATTGGCGCTAGCTTTCATTCCAATCCGTTTCGCTACTGTTGGGATAGATTGCTATTCGTTCGTCAAATGCGAAAATCCGCCAATTACGCCGCGACCGCACTGGACTTGATTATCACGTCTGTGATACACAGAAGGGTTCATTAAGTTACTTTCTCAATAATGGAATACCTAACTGGAGAATAGGATGAGCCTAATTCGAATATCAAACAGACTTGGTTTGCACTTAGCGTGGGCTGAGGTGGTGTGAGGTGGTGCCGTAATTCCGGGCGCGCCCAGAGCTTAGAATGAACGGTCAAGGAGACTTTCAGGATGAGCGCAAAGAGCACGAAGCTGGCATCAATAACACGAAGACAGTTTACAGATGATTTCAAACGGGACGCTGTTC
>JANLUJ010001362.1:0-8814 GCA_031363425.1 Pirellula sp. | reverse complement strand
GATGATCGCGCGGCCCAGCTTCGGGCGTTCGATGGTCACGATGATATCAGCTTCACGGCGCGAGAGCGAAAAGGTGCGCGGCAGGGGCACGAGTTGAATGATGCGTATCGAAATCGATGGAAGTTGTTTTCAGAAAGTTGTTTTCAGAAAGTTGTTTTCACGAAAGAATTCTCACGAATTCTTCTACGGGTTCAAAACGGCGTTACTTCCCCAAAAATCCCAAAATTCTTGTTTCGTTTGATTCGCATAGTGGCATGTACTGAGGGTAAGGGAAACGTTTCCCTAAAAAATATCGCGAACAACCCTTTATTTCCAAAGGACCAGTCATGTCGAACCCACAGGCCGAAACCAACAACACGTTAATGTGCATCCTGAGCTATTTCGGGATTTTTGCTCTCATCCCTTATTTTACGCAAAAGGACAACGCTTATCTCAATTGGCATTCGCGCCAAGGATTGCTGATCACGGCGATCGCAATCGTCGTCTCCTTTGGGCTTGGGGTTCTTTCGCTCATGCCAGCCGTTGGTTGGATTGCGGGAATTGCCAGCACGGTCTTCTCGTTCGCGGTTTTAGGGCTCTGCGTCTACTGCATGGTTCAGGCTTGCGGTGGCAAGAAGTGGGCTGTTCCTGGCATTTCCGCTTTTTTGGGAAAGTCCTAGCCGAACAGTCGTATCGTGAAGCCATCCGGCTGCGCAAACTTACTCAGACTCTAACCCAAGAAAATCGTCGAATCGAGCAATACATTGCGAGAAGCGAAACGAACCTCGGTGAGCTCCTCCTCTCCAATGATCGATTTGAAGAGGCTCGAGAGAGCCTACGTGCTGCAGAAAGTGTCTACTCAAAATTGGTAGAAGACTTTCCGGAGGGAACCGATTTTCGAGCCGAATGGAGTCACTGTTTGATAACAATGGCGAAATGTAGTCGTATTCAGCAAGACTTTTTGCAAGCCGCGCAGTATGCAAGCCACGCTGCAGAGCAACATCAGGTCGTCTACAAGCAATCTAAGTCTCTTGCCGACCGAGACGGTTTGGCGGGCGACATGTTATTGCATTCTTACCTGTTGCGATTGTCAGGGGACGACGAGCGCGCAAACGTCGAATTCGAAAACGCCAAGTAGCTTGCAATGGATCGATTCGGACCGTGCAATAATCATGCGTGGATGCTGGCTTTGGAAAATCATTGGACGGACTCCGTCAAGAATATTGCACTAGAACTTTCTGATGCCGCGACGAGGATATCACCACAAGTAGCCGACCCATGGAATACTCGAGCGCTGGTGCTTGCTCGTGCGGAACGTTGGAGTGAAAGTTTAGAGGCGATTGAGACAGCCATCCGACTCAGGAACGAAGGCAATGCATGGGATTGGTACATCAAGTCCATGGCTTTAGCAGGTGTTGGAAAATTAGTGGCTGCTCGACATTGGTTTTCCATTGCGGAAGAATCACGGACATCAAAGAGCCCCAACCATTTCGAGTTGCGACGAATTGCGAAATTTGCCGAATCTGTTCTCGTTCCAATCAACTGAGGCCGCTAACTTAGCGCGCCTTTGGTTCCCAGCCTCCAGCCAAAATGTCTACTTCTGCGTTGGCGCTTCCGCTGGATGCTTGAAACTACTACGGCTACGACGCTGGATGCTTGCGGCGCGGGGGGATGGATGGAATACGCTCCTTTCCACTGGTTGCAACTAGTACAGAATTAGCGAACTAATTCCTCGTCGAACCGGTGCTCTCTGCCATTCGAAAAAGCCTCGTCGAAAATCTCTATTCCCATTGGTGCTGGTCGTTCCCACTCACATCCGCAATGTTCGCATTTGCGCAATTCAATTCGGCGTTTTTTCTCACACCCCGTGCACCGAGCACAAGCTGGCCGCGTATAAATCGCCAAGACAGCTATGGGCGTCGCCACCCCCAAAAGCACTGCCCAGCAACACCAACAAATCGTATCCTTACGACTCAACATTCGCCGCTGACAAGCGTAACACGTGCCGATCATGGATATCAGGATGACAACAGTTCCCAGAATCACAAAGCCGTATTCATCCTGAAGAAAATACTTGACCGATTCGATCGACGGAATTGAACTGCCGTCCAAAAGCATCTGAAGCCCCAATGGGATAGCAACAACCATTGAATACAACACTGGAAGCACAGAGTATACAAAGCTAACGAGATTATCATTCATGCCCATTTTCGAATTGCGAAATGGAGTGACTGCCCAATCGGTGTCCGATTTGCTGTTATAGGTCAAAAAACAAGGCCTCCGGCCAGTAAGGATTACAGTAAGTATTGAATCGTCGGCGAAGTGAAATCGAATGTCTCTCCAAGTGGATGGAGGCAAAGGTGGTGAGACTGCGATTTCTCGTATTCCAAATCCCACGGTGCTCTGACCTCGGTCAGAAAACCATTCGTTGTCGTCTTTGTCCGTTAAGCGATAGACATGAAGTTTCCCATCCGACAAAATCGTAATCTCTCGTCTTATTTCGACTTGATTACCTCTCGATCCCCACCGAGAGCTTTGGCCGCTTGCTTGAATAGAAAGCTGTAAAAGCGTTTCTACCGTTAGTGATGATCCATCTACTCGATAAGCACCAATCGGATCTATCCAAAACGTAGGCTCTGTTTTTTCATAGAAGAACATGTCCTCACCGCTCCAACTCCGAGGGTCTCCCGCGAAAGGCTCACCATCACGGGTAATGCGTGCCTGAAGGGGTGGGGTCAATGTTCGATCATAAAATAACAAACTTCCTCTACTATCAAAGAAAGTCGTGCGATCTTTCGAAAAAAAACCTAATTCATTCGCAAAACAACTCGAGGCCCTTCTTACCGAAGTCAATTGACCGAGCCACCCCAATCGTATTTTCTCAGGTAACTCTCTGCGCACGTCTGGAAGCTCGTCTTTTTGCAGTCGGTCACCTGTAATGAAGACCGGGAGTGGTTCCGTCCGTACTTCCTTTGATTTTGCCCACCATAGATTTCTGTCGGCATCGATTGCGTAGTCCTCCTTAACACCCGAAGTATTTGTTGGCAGCAAGCCTACTCCAATAGCGGCAACTACTTGAAACAAAATCGCAACGAAGACGACGGAAGCAACGCTCAGTGTCACTTTCAATGCGAGGTGTACAGGCCGCCTCGGATTGCTTCCTTCGTCCGCGACAGAGTGTACCCATGTATGCTTGGCAGCTGCGACAAGTACTAGATTGGCTACCAGAATCCAACCGACGATCAGTAAATTCAAAGCTGGCCCATGCACTATTGTAATGATCGCAAAAAGTCCGATTGCCATGATCGGCAGAACAAAAAGCAGGGGTAGTAGCTTCGTGCCAAACCACTTTCCTGAGCGCGCCAACATCAACATCGTTGCGGGATGAAAACCAAAACAGGCAAGGGCGACTACCGCCGCAGGGTAAACTTGGATCGGACGTACAGGCAAATAGTCAAGGCCTTGCGCTGCAAACCAAATTGCGACCAAACACAAAGGAAAACCGGCTGCTGCAAAGTAGATGATTGCCCCAGAAATTAATTTGCTATCGAAAATCGAGCCAATCGAAACGGATCGATGAAACAAGAACGATCTGGAAGCCGTTCGCAATTCGGCGAACGATTGCATCACACCTAATCCTAGTGCAAAAAGCGATGCTCCGAGTAGCATCGGGATTGCAATTGAACTTTCCGTTTGGTCAATACGCTCCGCTATCGTTTTTGGAGTCGCATACAAAACAAGCGAACCAATCAAGGCCAAGCCGACCCAAAGCCAGCGGAGGTTTTCTCGAAGTTCTTTTTCAATCAACGTGCGCATCTTTAAGCTCCCGTGTTGGCAAAAAAGGAATCGCTTTCTCGCGATTGAGATAGATAGGCGACGACGGCTTCGCCAAAAGTGATTGGCAATCGTTCTAACGAATCGGCTCCAATACGCATCATGGCCGCCTCGGTCTCAGCATCGGAATCCGCGACTGTCACAATGGTTCGACCACCGCATTGCTTCGCGAGCACCAAACCGGGAATGGCGTGAATGGCTCGACTGGCTGGTGGAACCTCCAATGACCAGGAAGAGATCCGATTGCGAAAGTCGTCGATCGTTGTGTTGACGACCAACCGTCCATGAACCATAACGAGTAATCGATCCACGACTCGCTCCACGTCGTCGAGCAAGTGACTGCTCAGCAGTACCGTACGCATCCCACCATTGCAAAAATCCAGCAGCGTCTCATTCAGCGCTGCACGACTGATAGGATCAAGCCCCAAGGCCGGGTCGTCTAAGATCAGTAGCTCTGGCTCAGCAGCCAGTGTCAGCGCAAGCGAGACACCTGCACGTTGCCCGCGACTGAGCACGCGGATCCTCTGTCCCGGATCGATCCCAAAGCGGCGGACGGTCGACTCGAATATTGCACTGTTCCAACGAGGGAACGTTTCACGCTGAAATTTTTCGCTTTGCCGAACGGTCATCCAGCCATATAGAAAGTGGCCTTCGACGGTATAGCCGATACGAGCTCGATCCTCTGGGGTGAGTTGTTGCGAATCTTTGCCGAGCAATTGGCTATGGCCACGCGATGGGGTCAAGAGCCCCATTAGCATCCGAAGCGTGGTGGTCTTCCCCGCTCCATTCAACCCCAACAGTCCCGTGACCGAACCGCGTGGGACACCCAAATCCAGTTGCTCGACAACAACTCGATCATCGAAGTATCGCGTAAGACCTTGCGCGGAGATCGCTAAATCATTTAACATGTTTTTTGCTTCGGACCTATTTTTTCAAATCTCTTGACCAGACGTTCTTGGATCTCATCGTAGAAAAAGCCGAGCGTGAGGGCTTCGCTTACGAGAGAATCCAGAACCTGCTCCAATCGCCGAACACGCTCGGTTTTGCTAAAGACATTTTTTCGACTTGCCACGACACAACCGCGCCCCGATTGCCCTTCGAGAACTCCATCGCGAGTCAGTTCCGAGTAGGCTTTGGCAACGGTGTTCGGATTGATCGCAAGCTCTTTGGCCAATTGCCGAACGCTTGGAACGGAATCACCGACCTTCAAATTGCCGGACACAATCGCCTGACGGATCTGATCGGCGATTTGCCGATAGATCGACTGCGGACTCCCAGCCGAAATGTGAATATTCATTCTCGACTTCCTAACCTCCAGCCAAAACAACCGTTCTAGTGTACTGCATCATATAGTACGCATGTCGAAATTTGAGTCAACAGGATTTAAAGAAAGTCTTCCATTTTGATAGAAGTCATTCGATGGGGTCGGACCGAAGCACATTGAGATCGTGTGTGTTGTCGTAGGATATTGAGTATGGCAAAGGTTTGAAAAATGTCGGTCTCCCACAAATAGCGGGATACTCATAGATCGCAAGTTCATCAACATTCACGACGCTCTCACGGGAAGCATTCGGCACCAAATCATCGTTCCACCTACTGCGCTCGATGCGGACTCGCATATCGCCGACTGCTAATGTATGGAAGCTTCGTAAGTTTGCGTGATGGTTTGGGATCTTGCATTGCGATCAATACAAACACGGGAGAGGCAAATTCGACAAGTCTTGCTACTTCGGATAGACTGAAGCGGGAAGCGGATTGGCGCTGTCCAAAAAACCATACCTATTCCGCTTCGCTACTGTTGGGATTGATTGTTGTTCGTTAAGCGGCGGAGGAAGACGTGCATCAGTTCCTTTTACGAAGGTTCAAGGATGAGAGCAGAAGCGAATCGGTGCCTCAAGTGCAATGGCAAGATGGTGCAGAGGTATATTTTCGGGAGAGAGGGATTCGCCGCCGAGCAACGCCGAGCAACGCCGAGCAACGCCGAACCATACGGCGCCGAGCTAAGTTGTTTGGCGAGAGTGATCATTAATCATTAAAGTAGTCATCGGGAGTGTCAAATGGCAGCCGAAGTGCGAACGTGCGTCGAATGTAAGGGGTCGATGTCGCCAATCGTGATCATGGACCTAGCCCCCGGTCTGGCCCGACGCGCAGTGGCCGGACCGCTTACTTACCGACTGCCGGAAGACCGTGTGAGCTTCTGGACGGGCCAGTACCCCACTACCGGTGTGGTGCAAGCGTTCATGTGCGCGGGCTGCGCTCGCATCGCCATGTATGGCTGCGCCGCTGACCCTGAACCAGACGCGGCTGGAGACCGCGGGGCGTGACGGCCCTATGGGAATCATCGCGCACTCGGGCCGAACCGCTTCTGCGCTTGGTCGTTTAGCGTCCACATATGGACATAGCCGTAGCCTGGAGCTAGCCTACTTGCTGGAGGGTGGATGAATGGGATAACTGAAGCGACAAACTTGAGATAGAGCGGCAAGTGCTAATGGCTTGTTATTGGATTTCGTCGAGCATCATTGTCGCCAAGTGCTCTCGCATTAGAGATAGGGTTAGCATGTTTCGATTTCGAATTCGGAGTCTATTGCTTCTTACTTTGGCAATCGCTCTTGCTGCATATTTGTACGTCGCGTTCCAACGATACAAAATGGAGCACGTATTTGTTTCCGTTGTGGAGCAATCAAGTGGAACTCCAATCACTTCCTTTCGCTATCGAACAACCATTCGCACTGAACGTGGTCAGACCTCTATCGAGTGGAAGAAACACCAATCCAAAAAAGCCGAGCTAACTATTGCAGTTCCGATCCATTGTATGGTATGGCTCGAATTGGAAACGAGCGACAGCGGCGCGCCATACGTCTTAAGAAACAGTCGTTTTCTTGTCTCCCCCGACCAATCGCATGAGTGGAAGTTGCGAGCAGCTCGCAACAGTGCTGCGTTAAATCGCAACGAACCACTAACTTCCTTTCGGCTCGTCGACATTGAGACCAAGCAGCCGATTGCAAACGCACAAATTTATTCGTCCTCGGGCGGATTCGACGAACGGCCAATTGTCACAAAACCGGACGGCAGTTTCAGAAATAAAGGGAGCTTCTTGATTTATCATCCCGATTATGAGCGTGCGGGTACTATAAAAGGGGACACGTTGGAACTGGAACGATGCAAGAGATTGCAAGGAATCGTGGTCGATCCCAATGGAAATCCCATTCCGAATTGTGTCGTCGAACGCAAGAAAGTTGATGCGTACGATATCGCCAAATTCAATAAAACGGACGGTATGGGCCAATTCTTGATCGCACTAACCCATACTGAGATAAGAGCCAACAACCTGGAGATTCAACATAAGGGTTATCTGACGCAGCGAGTCGTGACGGAGACGAATTGGGAGAAGCCGCTGATCATTTCGCTCAAACCCACGAACCATTCTGATGTCGAACCAACCCAAACAAACATCGGTTGGTCGCTTCGCGGCAGAGTCCTATGTAACACTTCGGAGACCAAGCATCTTCGGTTTCAAATCCGGAAGGAACACGAAGTCTCTTTACGGCGACTGTGGGTCGAATGCCCTTGTTCGCGTGAAACCCAACCTGACGACTCAGGCGTGTTTGTTTTTCAGAACTTGGACGACGGACACCATGAACTTTCTATCCATTGGAAAGACCAAATCCTATGTCGTCGCCCCGTCATTATTCATGGAGAAGATGTTAGGCTTCCGGATTTAAAATTGCCTGATCGAGGACGGATTCGTGGCAGCCTCGCAAGTATACCGATGCGTTCAACGGCATTTGAAGAGCTGTGGTGCTGTGACCGCTTAAAAAGCAAAGTTATCGAACTATATGCCAATCAAAACGGCGAATTTATGCTGGATGAACTGCTACCAGGAAAATGGTTCGTAGGCGAGGGAAGATTCCCGCCCAGTTTGCACGGAAAAGTTGGCTGCGATATTCAGGAGATATTGGTCGAATCCAAATTGACATCCCAATGCGACTTTGTCGAGAAGCCATACATTCCTGTTCCACTTGATTCCTACATCAAGCCGACCAAATTTAAATCACGGAAAGCACCACACATTTTTGAAATAGCAATCCACGATTCTCCCTTGGTACTCTTCCAAAGCAAGTCATCCATCTTTGCTGAAAGTCTGGTTTCAGAGCCGCGAGTCTTGGAGGAAAATCACCGACGGGTAAAAGTCACTTGGACTCGAGGCTCCCACTACGAGACTGTCTATCGAAATCTGATGGTTGAGGAAGGGACAAAACGATTGCAATGGGACGACAGTGAAACAGAGGTAATCGGGTATTTGGTTGTTCCGGACTCGCAAAAAGAAATGGGAGAATCCGGCGAGACTACCACCCTTTCTTTTACGCAAAATGCAAAGGAAACAAACCGAGTCGCGATGAATTCCAAAGAGGAATTTCGGTCCTCGCTTATTGCCAGCGGAGACTACGATGTAACAGTGCACAACCAACTAGGTTGGGCGAAATTGAAGTGCTCCGTTCCTTTCGATGAAATTGTCGACTTGGGTCGCATCGAGATGCAATTGGGCGGCTGCATCGTTGGTCGTGTTTCACTGACTGACAAACTCACATACCCGATAGGTATACGAATAACTTCCGAAGATGGCTTCGAGCTTCAGCAAACGCTGGAGGGCAAGCATGAAGAGCAATACCATTTCACCGGCCTATCGCCTGGAAAATGGACCGTTGATTTGCTTGACGACAGACAGCCGACACATCGAGAAGTATTGAAAACGGAATCCATAAAATTAGTCGGTTGCGAAACAGCGACTGTGGATTTCTGATTGTCTATGCATTTCCATTAGACGGAACTCGCGATCGTCTGGTTTTCGCGGGTAAACAAGACACTATCGCGGCTCGGATGAGGTTTGTGGTGGAGCAATCGCCAAACTTCTTGGCGATGTGGGAACGGTCCAGAATGTTCAATGCCCCCCAATACTTTGACCAAGGGGGGCATGCTATGGGATACCGATCCCGGGAAGTT
>JANLUJ010000706.1:0-4669 GCA_031363425.1 Pirellula sp. | reverse complement strand
GCCATGAACACGGCAAAGCAAACGCGGGCACTGCTAAATAAGAATTGGGGAGACGTAGACGCGATCCAGCGTAGAGCATGGCACGAGCGCGTTTGTTTGGAAATTTTCATTGAGTACTTGGATAAGCTAGAGCAATCTCTCGGTACAAACTAGATTGGTGATGCCAAAGGCCCAAAGGCACACTCGATTGTACAGCTTCTTTTGAAGGCACTGCGTCGAAGGAAACGATAGGGCTAGGAGGTCTTCCTTCATCAAATGACGGTTCGCCTTGGCCTTAAAAACAATAGAACTGATGTGTCGCAGCGACTATGCATCCTTCCTTGACTAGGTAGTTGGATCTTTCAACATTTATTTCTATTGCTTTCCAATTTAACGCCTGGCCACTGAATCTGTTCACCATGGAAAAAGAAATCCAAAATTGTGCCCTTAAATTCTCGTTTGAATGCCCCAAGGATTGGGACAAATTGACGCAAACCGAAGACGAAACAATTCGCTTCTGCACTGCTTGTTCGAAAAAAGTTCATTACTACTCGAGCGGTAGCGAAGCCAGGGCTCACTCACGTCAAGGTCACTGCATCGCGACCAAAATGCAACGGACCTTGTCGGCGAAGTCTTTTTTGGATTTGGCCATCAAATGTACGAAGAAATATCAGGGCGTCCGAATGGGGTTGATGGTTTGTCGAGACTCAAAAAGTCAATCCGAGCAAAGAAAGATCATAAATGAATCACGCAATCGGAAAAACAGTTACTCTATTGTCAACACCGTCCGAATTGAGGTTGGTACCGACGACCGCCAGCGAGCCGAAGCGTGAACTGCCGCTTGGACTGGCCATAAGCCTATGGCTTAGAAAGCCTATGCTGTTCGGTGCTGTCCTTGCTGCGGTTGCTGTCATTATTATCGCTTCATCCATCAGAAATGGGGAGCTTCCAACGACATGGCCCCAAGCAAATCGCATTCAAGCAAATCGCATTCAAGCAAACCGCATTCAAGTAAATCGAATTCATGGGGCAAGAGCCAATTCGGATCAAAACAATATCGGAGTGCTTGGAATTATTATGTTGGCAATTGGATCGGCAATATTCGTTTCTGGAGTGCGAGGAGCGTTCACCACATACGAATTATTGAAATCCGGTTTAACAGGCGACGCTGTAGTGACGCATTACAAAAAGGTCAAGTCTGGCTCGACTTACGAGCTAAACGGACTTAGCTGGAAATCTAAGCCAAATTGCGAGGAATTTTCGCTGACAGACCTTCATCAACAAGTATCGGAAATACGAAGTAGTCAATTTGATTCGCAAGGAAAGTACATAGGAACGGCAGCCCTACGAACCTTGAACATGGTTTTGGCTCCATTCTACGGAGCACTTGTCTTTGGATTCCTGGCCTGCGTGATTACCGTTTTTAATTTCGGATTTCCGCATGTTTGGATCGTTCTTGGAAGTTCCTGTTTTGGGGCCGCGGCGATGGCATTCGTTGAATTTCGATGGCGCATACTTCTTCGAGGTAGCGAACCTCCGCTGTTAACTAAGAAAAGAACATGCATCCTACAGTTTCACGCGATCAACTGCCTCGAACCGATTCGACTCGAAAAGGAATTAGAATTGAAAGGCGATGCAACCGATTTCACGCCCCATCCAATACTCTATTTGCAAGAAAAACCTTCCAAAGCAGAGTTCCTCGATGCGATTGAACTCAAGTACTCGGTAGATCCAAACGGGGAGCAACTATTGCATGCCGATAGTCCTCTGCCCCATGCGCTGGCGATGCTTTTGATCGTCCTTTCGGCCATCGTTGGCATCGTAGTTGTCATGTTCTTTTAGCCGGCGTGTGAAAATGTAAGCATGCCGTCGAGGGAAAACGCAATCATGTATTTGAACTATCGAGAGCTATCTGATGGAAACTTATCACATTCGAGTCAATCCAAAGAACTTCCCGGACGATTGGCGCGATGACTCACTCCGTCGAGCGGCAATCCATCTTAATCAGGCTTGGAAAATTCCTGCTGTCTTCGCAGAGGATTCCCTTGAGTATCTTCGTGAACTTCCAAGTTTACTAATGCGTCAAGGCGTCTTTATATTCGCTCATGAGTTCATCCCTCAACTTGCATTAGAAACTGTTTCAGCTGGAAATTCGACTGACGCGAAGGAAATGCTCGATTTGCAACGAATTAAAGAGAAAGCAGTAAACGCATTGCAGTTTGAGGTCGCCGTAACGCTGCTCGAACGGCAAACTCAACTTCGAGATAGGCTCGCGATCAGTAGGCCGACAATTACCCGGGAACAGATAGTCGCGGTGTTGGCTCGCGATGGAATAAGTATTGAGGATAAATAAGCCGACTCCTTCTACCAGTCTTCTGCAGACGAAAAATATGCTCACAGGTGTCAGTCCATCCTTGTGGAAATCGAAGAAGCCTGTCGGAGGGAAGCGAAATAATCAAACTGGATGGCCGCAATCCTGCCTCAGTCCAACATATGGAAGCGGCAGCTGTTGGTTGCCGCTAGTCCAATCCTGCAGGAGTACGACGCTTTCCACAGTTGATGAGCTGGCCATGCATCCTGCCGAATCCGGCAAGCTAGCAGCTAAGCTCAACCTTGTGGAAATCGCAGAAGCTTGTCGGAAGGAAGCGGACGGATTCACAATGGTTTGATCCATCCATTGAATCTAGCCAACCAATTCGGGAATCTAGCTGACCGCAAATGCGGGAAGTTAGCTGGCGTGAAGAGGCCAGGCCATGCGAATTCGTGTGCGATTTACTGGCAAGCGTGTAGGCTCCGAGCAGCACTGGATTGAATCTGATACACTTGCGAGGTTCGATCTAAGTTCATTAGCGGAGACAATGAGATGCGAGCTTTAGTTTTGAGTATCATTCTTTTGCTTGGACCCCCTGCGCTTGGTCAGCAACCTAAGGAGATTACGAACATTGTCGGGATGAAGCTGGTGCTTATTCCTGCTGGTACCTTTACGATGGGATCGCTTGTTGAAGAGTTTGGAAGGCAGCCCGTCGAGACGCCTCACGAAGTGACGATAAGCAAGTCCTATTACCTTGGTGTGTTCGAGGTGACCCAAGATCAGTATGAAAAAGTAATCGGAAACAATCCTAGCTTCTTCAAGGGAGCGAAGAACCCTGCAGAAATGGTGAATTGGGAAGACGCGGTTTCTTTTTGCAAGAAGCTATCGGAAATGCCGGAAGAGAGAGCGGCTGGACGGTCGTATCGATTGCCGGCAAACCGATTCATCTTTGCAACACCGATCCGCCATACAACGTGAAAGTGGAGCCGCGAAGCAAGAATGCGATCGCAGCTGGCTTGAGCTCCTTCACGAACGATGCCGCTTCATCGAAGCTCAAGAACGATCAGGGCATGGCTGCCTTCACGCACGCGATCAACAAAAAGAATAAGGCGAAAGCTGGCGGAGTCGCAACTGTGGACTTGCCCAGACAGAAGATCGCTGCAGAGCAAACCGGTCGTAACGCATTCTTGATGGAACTCGATGCGCCCTACGCGGACGTCGTAGTCGATAGGTACCAGCGCTTTAGCGGCAAGCCAGCGATCCTAGAACGAACGGGTGAGTCTCCGATTCCGATGGGGGTACGTGAGGAGAAAATGCGATGATCTATCTCGCAAGTCCTTACACACATGTGGATGCAGCCGTGCGAGAGTCGCGTTTCGATGCTGCGTGCTTGGCAACGTCAACACTCATGCGAGCCGGCTTGTCGGTCTACTCGCCCATTGTCCACAGCCATCCATTGGTTCGCTATGGTCTTCCGATCGAATGGGAGTATTGGCAAGCACATGACTGTGAACATCTACGACGATGCGACGAGGTGGTTGTACTCACCCTCGAAGGATGGAAAGCTAGTCGCGGCGTCCAGGCGGAGATCGATCTAGCCATCCGGTTGGATCTTCCGATTCGTTACTTTTCGCCATCGATGATTTCAAATTCGTCGGGTGGCGACACCAACATGAGCGTCCGACCGCTCTCCCAGGAGACTTCAATTTGAGTCCAACCACTGTGGATATGGATTTCGGTCACGGTACCGATTGTGCCAACGGGAATCGGATCCGGATCATCGACCATGTTGACAAGGCGGATTCGATCGCCGACACAGGGGCCAGCGACTGGCGTCGAAGCATTTCGTTGCAACATTCTCGCTACCTACGCTTTCGCTGCGAATCGGCCGCGTTCGGCTTTCACAAATCGGGATGCGTCACCCTTGGCCATATCCCGAATTATTGCGCTGTACAAAGTTGCGCTGGGCGTCTTACCTCCGGGACTCGTCCAGTATCCCTTGGCTACCATCGCGTCGATGATTTCTTTGGCGTTGAGCGGCTCAGCCGATTCGGTAAGGACCTTGATCGCAGCCGTGACACAGCTCAACTTCTTTTCGGGAGCGGCGACAGTGGTTGCGTCGGACGCAGGCTTCTTGCTTGCCTTCTTCGGTACACCGGTTGGAACCTCACCGATTGTTTCGACGGTTGCCGGCTCGTTTTCAACTACGGTTACGTTGCCTTCTGTGGTCACTTTGGCTTGCCGTTTGGCCACGCCAACCATTCCCTGCAATCTCTGTGCACTCTTGATGTGGATCTTCTTTCCCGTTGCGAGAGTGGAACAGTTGTTGCTTGCCTATGGAGACGCGGAGAGTTTCCTGGAGTCGCCGGCCGCCGGCGT
>JANLUJ010001307.1:0-4118 GCA_031363425.1 Pirellula sp. | reverse complement strand
CATCGGAGGCCGAACCGGGCGCGATGGTATCCATGGCGCGACGTTTAGTAGTGTTGAGCTAACCGAAGAAAGCGAAAACATCTCTGGCGGCTCTGTTCAAATTGGGAATGCGATCACCGAGAAGATGGTGATGGACGTGTTGCTACAAGCTCGCGATCAAGGTCTCTACACAGCGGTAACCGACTGCGGGGCGGGTGGTTTTAGCAGTGCAGTCGGCGAAATGGGAGAATCCATTGGGGCAGAAGTCTGGCTCGATCAAGCCCCGCTCAAGTACGAAGGGCTCAGCTATACGGAAATATGGATCAGCGAAGCCCAAGAGCGAATGGTCATGGCAGTTCCGCAGAATAAAATCGATCGCTTGAAAAAGCTATGCAATGATGAGGATGTCGAGGTTGCTGTCCTTGGGCAATTCAACCCCACCGGGCTTTTGCGATTGATGTACTATGGCGTTGAAGTGGGCTGCGTGAGCATGGAGTTCCTACATCAAGGCCGACCGCCTGTCGTTCGGCAAGCTGTTTTTCATCTAACACCAACGACGACATGCCATCTGGGGACACTCGATCGTTCGACCATGGAATGGACCTTGGAGAAGATTTTGGCTAATCCAACGGTAGCAAGCAAGCACTGGATCATTCGCCAATACGACCATGAAGTTCAAGCGGGCAGCGTGATCAAACCGTTAGTTGGGCCGTCCTGCAGTGGACCAAGCGACGCAGCAATTGTTCGCCCAAAGCTTAGTAGCAATCGCGGGCTAGTACTCTCGTGCGGAATGAATCCACGCTTGGGCGACTACGATCCATATCACATGGCCACCTCCGCTATCGACGAAGCAGTTCGCAACGCTGTGGCCGTTGGGGCGGACCCAAGCCGATTGGCGATACTAGATAATTTTTGTTGGGGGAACACGGAGCGCCCTGAGACATTGGGAACGTTGGTGCGGGCTGCGATCGCGTGTCATGATTTAGCGATTCAATGGAAGACGCCCTTTATCAGCGGCAAGGACAGCCTGAACAATGAGTTCACCTGGATCAACGGTCGTGGTGAAAAGCAAACGATTGCGATCCCATGTTCGTTGTTGATCAGCGCGATGGGACAAATCGACGACTGCGGCTTGGCTATAACGATGGATTTCAAGCGTGCTGGCAATGCAGTGTACTTGATCGGCGTTACCCGCGAGGAACTTGCAGGGTCTTATGCAGCTTTGGCCTTGGGTAAATCGGGTGGCAAAGTGCCAACCGTAGATGCCGCTTTGGCTATGCGAAGCTACCATGCGATCCACCGAGCGATGAAGAGCAAGTTGATTGTTTCTTGCCATGACTTGAGCGAAGGCGGATTCGCTGTGGCGCTCGCCGAAATGTCTTTCGCTGGTGAACTTGGAGTTTCGATTGACATAACGAACATGCGTCAAGCGAGCTTTATCGATCGCGAGGTGGCGATGTTTTCCGAATCGAATAGTCGTTTGCTATGCGAGATTCCCGCGGCGCTAACAAAGCAATTTGAATTGGCCATGCAGGGACTACCTTGCTTCCATCTCGGTGTTGTTGCAGAACATGACCGAGTCGAAGTTCAATGCGATAAAGTAGTGCTGATCGACAAGCCATGGCGTGAGCTTAGGGATATCTGGCTAAAGCCACTCGATTGGGAGTGAGTTTGCGCAGCGACGTGGCGGACGCTGCTAGCGTCCGTCGTAAACAACGCATTTTGATCTTTCCCAAGCTCCTGATTAGGAACCCCCACATCTTTGATGCGAAAAGTTGTCTCAAAATAGGGAGCGACTAAGGCGAATATCGGAAACGTAGCGGGCGCGAACTTTTGACGCTCGAGGGACATAAGGACATTGTTATAAGTATTGCATTCAGCCCAGACGGGGCGCGCATCGCCTCCGCCGGGTCTTCTGCAATCAAACTATGGGATGCACGTAGTGGTAACGAGCTGATCACGCTCAAAGCCGATTTGGATTACACTAATTTCGTAGCGTTCAACTCTGAGGGCACGCGTATCGCCTCTGCAGGTAATTCTATCAAATTATGGGATGCAGATCGTCGAAGCGAGCTGATTACGCTCAAGGGTCACGCATCTGACGTATATTGCGTAGCGATAAGTCCAGACGGGACACGCATTGCCTCTGGGGCGCAAGACTCCACCATTAAACTATGGGATACTCGGACCGGTAGCGAGTTAATGACACTCGATGGTCATTCGAAAAGTGTTGCCAGTATTGCGTTCAGCCCAGACGGCTCGCGCATTGCTTCGGGGTCAAATGACTCCACGATCAAATTGTGGGATGCGCGAACTGGTAGCATGCTTAAGACGATCAGCGGCATTAATGGCTTTGTCAATCGCTTAGCGTTTAGCCGGGATGGCCGGACGCTAAATGGCGAAACATTTGACTACAATTGCGGCGATGTATTGGAACGGTTTAACTGGAATGCCGATACCGGAGTAAAAATAGAATCAACCGAAAATTGGCCAGAGGTGGCTGAAACTCGCTAGTCCTCCGATGCTCGGTGGTTTGTACATATTGAGGGCAGTCTCATCGAACTAGTCGATTTAGCGTATGCGCGATCCGATGATATTCAAGCGTATCGGCGAGCAAAAGTGAGGCTTGATCCGTGGTGGCACGAAGGTCAAGCGACCGAGTCGGAAATGCAAAAAAATTGGTTTGCTGCCGCATTTCACCGAGCCTACCAATTGAAAGGGACCCCTAATCAATTGCTACCATGGCGAGCTCTGAGAGTGGCGATTGCCAAATTAAGATCCAAAACAGGGCCCGACGCCGAAATGGAGTTACGTCTACCGGCAATCATTGCACAGTCCCTTGAAATTCCGATAGGAAATGAGATAGTCGCCGACGATGCAAGCGTCATAAATACCAAATTGTGGGATCTGGTAAAAGCACCACATGAGTCCATTTCATCTTTTCCCATCAATGCACTCGATTCAGCCTTGAATGAGTTGCCGACTCGGCATGACTTGATGGTTCTTGCTTGCCAGCAACATCCGGACGGATATCGGTTAAACACACTAGGTGTATCCCATTATCGGCGCGGTGAATTTGAAGCGGCAGTCAAAGTGCTCGAACAATCGTTGCCCATGAATGCTCGGACCAGAGGAGACAAAACAGTGGCTCTGCCATCAGATACCGCTTTTCTCGCTCTGAGCTTTTTGAAACTGGGCAACAAAGTCGAAGCAGAAAAATATCGGACCATGTTCGATGAGTCGATGAAGGATGAGACCGATCAGGAAGACCACGACAACAAAGCGTTTCAACGCGAGCTAAGCGTTGCCTTCGCCAATGAGCCGTAACGGATTGGAAGCGTCGAGGATGGGCATTTGAATTTGCGATCGACAAGACGCGGCTCTTTTTCTTTTCGTTCGTCGGACGGCGCAGCCGCCGCGGGAATACCGCTGGCTTGCCCAGAGACCGGTTCTTCTTTAAGGCTACGCAACTATCATAAGTCGGGCTTAGCCGAAGGGCGCTTGCCACGGTTTTCGGCCCATGTTGTGATCCATGCCTAAGGCTACTCAACGCGTCACGCTCTACCTCCGTTCGTTAGCCAAAAAGCCCGAACGAACCGCGGCACAAGGCACGCGGGAATCCCTAAAAGAGAGACGGGAAGCGGAGCTTCCAGAGTGTGCGTTCCCAAGCTAGAGCTTGGAAACGAGAGGAACCCTCGCTCGCGCGTCGGGCTTGTATTTTCCTCATCCCTCATCCCTCATCCCTCATCCCTCAACCCTCTCAGCTATGAAATATCCGTATTCCATTGCGCCTGAATCGTAGGCCTTTAAGATAGCGTCAAAATGGTCGAGGAACAAAACGTGGTTGCTGCCTAACATTCGGGCCAGGTATCGGACACCTGTTTTTTCTACTCGTTTACGACAGATCTCCCACGTCTTTTTGACTTGGTTGGTCCATATTCCTTTTGCTGTTACGTTAAGGCCGGCTTTTTCGAACCAATCAACGTAGTCGGACTGACTGCCCAAGGAAGGGCAAAACATCCCTTCGCAAACGCGCAGAGCTTGTTGCGACTGAACATCGCTCATCGGCATCTCACCGGAGAGCCAAGCCAATAATGCGAAGCGACCACCTGGCTTTATCCATGACGCGGCTTTTTGAA
>JANLUJ010001280.1:0-1285 GCA_031363425.1 Pirellula sp. | reverse complement strand
CACATTCGGACATGCGAGCCGCCGGGCGCTAGCCGCGGGTGACTCAAATTCAGTGAAATTGCCTCGTTACACCGGCGGCTAGCGCCTTGCCGCTCACAAAGTGAGTGCCATTGGCTTGCCCTGCCGGAAATACCGCAGGCTTGACCAACCTTTTCGATGGCTCACAGATGCAGCCCTTGCTCACTGTCTTCTCAACTGAAAGAGTTTGAACATCGGATCGGAAATCTTGGAGGCGCTAGCCTTCGACAGCTCTTCGGAGAGAACTTGATCCAGCTGCCCCTGAAAGATTTTTTCAGCTCTGCCACCATCGAAATAGGCTGCGCCATCCTGCGTGCTTCTCATCGATGAGATCATTTGCGAAAACAAAGTTTGCCCAACGAAATCCTGAAAAGCCTTTCGCAGATCCTCGTCCTCTGACTTCACGGCCGTGTCAGGAACTCCTTTTCCGTCGAGGCTAGGGGCGGAAGGCGAATCAAGTCTAAATTCTCTAGGTATATCCAGCTTGCAGATGGACTGATTTGTTTTGGATAGCAAGAAATCGCTTGGCCCAAACGCAGAAGGTGTGTTGCGGATATCAGGGATTCCCATTTTCATCACTCGCGTTGTATGAACTTGATACGCGGGCGCTAGCCGCGTTCCCAGTCGTTGGATTGTATGTCGCGACTAGCGCCCGCGACCGAGGATACAAATAAAGGTTTCTGCATGCCGAACTATTCAATGATTAGTTCGCCATACAAGTTCCCTTGTTTTTTAAGAGCCTTGATGATCGCGATTTGGTCGGCCGTAGGGACGGCTAAAACGTTGAGTGCGTCGGTAAGATTCTTAAGCGTCGGACGCGGAGTCTTTCCATCCTGTGAGCTGACAGGAACAAAGCTTCCGCCACTGGTGGCCCCACCTCGTGTCGAGATCGTCAAATTCTTGTGAGAGATGACGACTGGGGAGATGGTCACGTCGTCGCCGATGATCATTACTCCCTCACGCTCGTCGATGAAGACACGCTTCTTGTTGTGCAAGTTAAGAAGTTTCAAGTCGAGCACCAATGATACAAAAGGAACCGGGTGGTCCTTGTAAGCGTTTGGAATGGTGACTTCGATGATCGCTTGATCGATAGCTTTAGCGATCCTTTTTTCTGTTTTGGCGTATTTGTCCGCGGAGCTCTTTAAGCCGGAGTTGCCTTCCACGCTGCTCTGGTATTCATTAATGCTGTCCTCGATGTTTTGCGAGGTTGCAATGGAACGATGATCCGGATCGACGATGAGAGTTATTCTGTTGTCGGCTATGAACT
>JANLUJ010001228.1:0-5406 GCA_031363425.1 Pirellula sp. | reverse complement strand
TGCCGCTCGCCTAACGCAGTCGAAGTTGAATCGCCTAGAAATGAATCGTTTGCGAGCTTGTTTGGTTTCCTTTAAAGTCCTGCCAACAGTGGTTTGCATAGTCGTAGAGCTGGCACACCTGAAGTGTTCGATGGAAGCTGTGCAAAGTGAAACGATGATGCACGACATGGCGATGGCATGATGCCTCGATTTTTTGTTGAGCCTCAGGGAGATGGTAAAGGGGAATTCGTGGATCGACATGATGGGCCGTGTGATCCATGACATTGTGAAATAGAGAATTGATCTTGTACGGTAAGTGCGTGTGGGTCGTGCCTCGAATTTGGCCGATATAAAACGTCCACTCACTTTTGTTATCGAACCAAGGAATCAACGGATGTGTATGCTGTAGGTAGGTTGTGAATCCTATCAAGTAGTTCGTAAAAACGCCTGGCACAACAATGGCAAAGAATAGCAACCAGAGTGGCGACACGTCATTGGCGACAGCTTGCGCCAACCAAATCCATAACCAAGCCTGAGCAACGATGGCTAACACCAAAAGCATATTATCGAGCACCCACATTTGCCTGACTCTCGCATTGCGAATTTCGGGCTGTAGCATGAAAATCTTCTTGAGATTGATTTCAAAAAGGTAATAGGGAGCAAAGCCTAGCACGGATCGATAGAATCGGACCCGCCATTGGTTCCAGGGAGAAAGTTGGTCGTATTCGCTTTTCGTCATGGGTGCCCAGACATAATCCTTGGTGCGCAGATTCGTCCAGCCGTGATGAACGTGATTATGAGCGTGAATCCATCCTGTGTAGCTATGCCAAGCGGGAAGAAAGCAGCAGCGCGCAATAATGGCGTTCAACCAACCGATGGGAGTAAAAGAATTGTGAGCAGAATCGTGGGCAATGACAAATAGGACATTGCCTGCCAATCCTAGAAATAGGCAAGTGAATGGCATGAGCCACCACGGAGAGAGTAGAAATAAGCCAACCGCGAGGAGATACATCAACATGGATGGGATCAAGAATACGATCGCTTTGACAAGTGATCTATCTCGGAGCTGCTGCTGAATAACTTGGCGAATTCCACTAAATGCGGCTTTTCTGTTTGGTGGCGAGGATTCCTGTGTCACGATTGCGAGTCTCTGTCCAAGTCCATATGCAGATTTGTCCCGAAGAATGTACACGAAAAAGTAGTAACCTGCACTCAACGCTACAGGATAGTCTAGAACGAAGGCTATGAACTTGTGGAATTCAAGAATACCGCAGGCGTGTCCGGCTGGATTGTTCTGCTTTCAAGCTAAGCAAGGAGAATAGCCCCACGTTTTTTGCAATAATCGGAAAGTGGTAAAGCCTCCACGGTGAACTCGAAGGTATCGAACTGAACTAAATCGATATGAACTAATCAGATGACTGCGAAACTGCCTTGGCAGTTTGCGTAAAGAGTTGCGGCCATGGTTGCAGTTGCTCGATTTGATATGCTAACTCCAGCAAGGTTCGTTCATCTCCGTGTCGCCCCGCCAGCTGAATGCCAATGGGCAGTCCTTCGCGTGAAAGTCCTGCCGGGATTGAAATAGCTGGACTGCCGTTGGCATTGTTAAGGGGCGTGTAACTAGCATACTGCGTCAAGCGGTCTATCAACTGTTTAAATTCAACCTTTGGACTGAGATGTCCTAGTTTCGGTGTGACGTGCCCGACCACTGGGGACAAAACTGCGTCCAAATCCTTCATGGCATTGGCAAAGAGTTGCCAAGTACGGTGCAAACGGACCAACGCAAACGGCGTTCTTGCCCAACCCTTCACAAACAAACCTCCCAGACTTTTTGTAAAGCCGCCGAACTTACTTCGGTCGAACTGCTCGCCAAACTCGCGCTTGCCAACTTGACCGGTCAAGAAAGCTAGCATCCCCCAGTAGTTACCAAAATCGTCCGCAAACGTGGACTTGCATGGTTGGCTCACGGGTACGATCGAATGTCCCTCAGATTCCAAAAGTTTAGCAATCGATTCCACGGCACTGCGTGTCTGTTCGCAGGGCATTTTTCCAACCAGGGAATGCATCATCAATCCAATCCGCAACTTCCGCTTACCAGGACCTTCGACCAACCCAACTTCAGGCAGTTTGCTATTGCGCCAATAGCGTTCCATGCCGGCGACAGCATGGGCCGTGTCTCGCACCGTCCGAGAAACCACTCCATCGCAAACGACGTTCAGCGGAAGTGACTTGGCCATTTCGTGAGTAATGAATCGCCCTCGCGTGGATTTCAAGCCGACCAGTCCGCAGCATGCGGCTGGTATCCGAATGGAGCCGCCACCATCGTTGGCATGTGCTAATGGGACTACACCAGCGGCCACTAAAGCTGCAGATCCTCCGGAACTTCCGCCACATGAATATTCCGTGTGCCACGGATTGCGACACGGAGCATCGTGCTCAAACTCGGTGGTGCAATTGAATCCAAACTCGGGCAATCGAGACTTACCAAGCAACACAAGCCCCAACGACAGAAACTGTTGAGCAAAGCTGCCGTCATGCTTGGCAAGCCTGGAGGGCACAGCTCCCGAACCATGACAGGTAGGCCAACCTGCGATATTGGTGTTGTCTTTGATGAACGATGGGATGCCTGCAAAAACCCCATCGTGCGGCAGCTCCGTTGCCCTGCGTGCTTTGACATAGTCTCGCAACTGAATAGCCGCCAGCACGCTGTCGACACGTTCGGCGCGAGTGATCGCTGCTTCCACTAACTCGGCCGAGCTAACGCTACGCCGCTTAAGCAAGTCAGTCAGAGCGACGGCATCGTGTGTCCAAAGTGCGTCATCATCGAATGCGTGAAGTTGAGTTGTCTTCATAGGTTTAGTTACGCCCAGAGAGTTGAAAACGTATTGTCGCAAGAAACAATATCCGACATACCGTCCAGCTCTCCCTTGATGTCCCACAATGCCATGTCCACACCACGCAGTATACCACGTTCGTTTGTCCGTTGGGAAATGGGGCGATTGCCCGACATCTCCATCGCTACAACCCCTGCAATCGTACGCGAGGGTAGTTGGTGTTGATGTCGTTCTCTATGCTGAGAACCATTGCAATACATATCGATTTGCGAATTGGTAAAAAGCGAACTAGGTTTCCATAGAACGTTGTTGTTCTCAATCTATTGCTCGAACAAGCTGAAGTCTAGCGACTATAGACCAAGTTTGCCTAGAAGTTGGGGAGCCGCTTTATGAACTACTTCCAAAGAATTTCCCCTGCAATCGGTCTTCGTCTGATCGATCGTAGAAAGAGTTGCAATCGCCATTTGACTTTCGAGATGTTGGAAAAAAGGTTCGCATTTACTGCTGATCTACTTAACTCTGCAATGGCATTCGAAGCGCCTGAGCCGGAAGCCTACTATGATATCGCTACGCGTGAGATCCACGTTTCAGAAGCGGTACAGGGTCCCACTAACCGGCAAGCAGACCCCGTTGATCCGGACAAAACTCTCGCCACGCTCACTCCGACAACGCTGGCTGATACGTTTCGGTTGCACAGCAATCCAGGGGCTACCAAACGAATCTATCTCGACTTCGATGGCAACGTTACTAACGGAACCTACTGGAATTCCGATTACGCTAATGGCCAAGCGATTGTCTCCGGAGCCTACGACATAGATGGCAATCCGGCAGACTTCAGCAATGCCGAACGCTTGCGAATCCAATGGATTTGGGAGCGGGTGTCCGAGGACTTTATTCCATTCAACGTAGACGTTACAACAGAAGATCCAGGCTCCGCTGCGCTCGCCAATACGGGCGGTTCCGACACGGAATGGGGCATCCGAGTCGTTGTTGGTACCGGTAGCTGGTGGACGTCAGGTGGCGGAGGTATTACCTATGTAGGATCCTTTACCTGGTCAACCGACACTCCAGCTTTCGTATTCTCCAATCAACTTGGTAACGGCGACGAGAAATACACCGCTGAAGCTATTAGTCACGAAACTGGACACTCGCTAGGATTGGACCATGACGGTCGCACAAGCCCAGCCGAAGAATATTATTCTGGACAGGGAACTGGAAGCACTGGATGGGCTCCGATCATGGGAAATTCTTACTATCAAAACATAACTCAATGGAGCAAAAACGAATACTTAAATGCAAACAATCAAGCTGAAGACGACTTGTCCGTCATAACAACTCAAAACGGTTTCTCGTACCGCAACGATGATCACGGAGGGACAAATGGCACAGCTTCGATTCTCGATGTTGCTGGTGGCCAGATCAGCGATTGGGGCATCATCGAACGCACGACCGACGTAGATGCATTCAGTTTCACAACGGGAGCGGGAACGATTCAAATTACTGCCGCACCTTTGGATCGCGGGCCCAACCTAGATATTTCGCTCGAACTCTACGACATGGCTAACAACTTAATCGCCAGTTCCAACCCGACGGAATTGCTGAGCGCTAGCCTAAATGTATCCGTAGCCGCACAGCAGTACGTATTGCGTGTTAGTGGCACAGGTAAAGGCAATCCGCTGACCGATGGTTACAGCCGATACGCAAGCTTGGGGCAGTATTTCCTCAGCGGCACTATCGTCCTGGCGCCGCCTGACACGCTTGCGGTAGTAGCCAGCGCAGCGACCAAGGTTGAGGGGAATTCGGGAAGCACTGCCTATACTTTCGTTGTCAGCCGAACCGGATTCACGGGTGGCGCGACGACGGTCAGTTATGTCATTACCGGTAGCGGCTCCAACCCAAGCACGGCGAGTGACTTCACTGGCGGCGTCTTGCCGAGCGGAACAGTTAGCTTTGCCGCTGGTGAGACGTCCAAAACGGTCACTATCTTGATCGCGGGCGATACAACCATCGAGAACGACGAAGGTTTCAGTGTGACATTATCGAACCCATCGGGATCAACCATGATCGCGACCGGTAGTGCGAGTGGCGTCATTCAAAACGACGATATTGCTCTCTCGGTAGTTGCCAGCAATGCGACGAAGGCAGAAGGAAATTCGGGTAGCACTCCCTTTGCGTTTTACGTTAGCCGAACGGGCGATACGAGTGGTTTAACGACAGTCGATTACACTGTTTTCGGAAGCGGGGTCAATCCAACCAACGCGACTGACTTCGCGGGTGGCACGTTAGACAGAATTACTTTCGCACCTGGCGAATCCTCGAAAGTCGTTACGGTTCTCGTCAAGGGGGATACAACGGTCGAGCTCGATGAACAATTCACTTTATTGATGTGGAATGCCTCTGGTTCAGCGATGATCACCACTAACAGCGTCACGGGGACGATTCTGAACGACGAAGTCACCCTGTCCGTTGTTGCAGGGAATGCGACGAAGGCAGAAGGAAATTCGGGTAGCACTCCCTTTGCGTTTTACGTTAGCCGAACGGGCGATACGAGTGGTTTAACGACAGTCGATTACACTGTTTTCGGAAGCGGGGTCAA
>JANLUJ010001204.1:0-7317 GCA_031363425.1 Pirellula sp. | reverse complement strand
TGCCGCGCCGGACGCGATCTCTTAAATCGTACGAACTGATTTCGATTTGCGGCGCTGTAACTTTTGCCTTGATGATTTCGTTGAGCCGAATCGAATCGACATACGGCTTCAAAGTATCCCAATTCGGATCGCCAACTCCCCCTCGTGAAATGACAATGGGGGTAATCAGTCGAAAAAGCTCCAAAGGGTCTCGCCACTTGGAGATGTCTGCTAGTGTGTCAGCTCCCATCAGCAAAAACAATTCGGAACCAGGGGACTCTGCGGCTATGGATCGTACTGAGTCGATGGTGTAGCTTATCCCTCCTCGATCCATTTCACGCGTGTCGATTCTAAACTTCGGATTGCCTCCGATAGCCAATTGAACCATCTCCGTCCGGTCCTTGTTCTTTGCCGGAGCATTGCCCGTTTTGAGAGGCGATAGGTTTGCAATCAGAAATCGCACATGATCTAACTCCATCGATTCACTGCAGAGCTCAGCCAAAAGCAAATGGCCGTAGTGAATCGGATCAAACGAGCCGCCAAAAATACCGATTCGAGTCCCCATAGTTTGTTACCGCATTTTGCTATCGCGCATCCAGGTGTCCATCGCCATTGTAACAATGGATTGACTCGGTTTGATAAAGACGATTTCCGCATTCCCGTTCGAGTACAACGTCCAATTGCGGTTTTCGTTCACTCTAACCTTTACAAAGTAGGTCATGTGTTGCAGCTCCCCTGACTGTTTGGAGGGCTTCTTCCCCGAGCCAACAGCTTGGCTCATCTTTGCCATTTCAACAACTCTACCAGTCAAGATAGCGGTCGGATCTTGGGAAAGACTAATGCGAACTTTTGTCCATGTGCCTATTCCTGAGATTTGTTCTTCGGTGAGTCCGCATTCGATCGTCGCTCCATTTTCGTGCACTATCCAGCCAACAAGTGTGCCACGATCAACCTGCCTGCCAATCGACGTTGCAGAAGTCCAGTGAGATGAAAGCGAGCCGTACTTTGCAGTTCTCAAGCCAAAAGCAAGGTCCGTTGGGCTTTCTGGACGTTCTGGTGGTTTGGCTTTCGCCGGTTCAAACCAACCCGTCGCGGGGGCGAGCACAATGAGACCAGATTGCTCATCCACTTTCTTTTCTAGCTGTTTCGATAGGATCGCTCGCTGTGAAACAAGCGTTGGCCGCTTTTCCAGAGCAAGCGTATCAAAATAGGCCCAACGCTGGAGTGTCTCAAGTTGACAATCGATCCGCATCAATTTCGTTTCAAGTTCGAACACTTGCTTTGCGATAACGGGATTGTCCAATGTGAGAATCATCGATTCGCGCTGGATGACTGCCCCCTGCTGAAAATCGACAATTCGATCAATTCGCCCAGGTACTGCGGTGTACACCGGTTGACGGTCACCCAAATGCAGCGTGCCGTTCGAAAAGGTTCTCGCGGGCAAAGGCATGTTTAACGCCCAAGCGTTCATTAGCGATACGGCTATCCAGCCAAGCCATACTTCGCGGCGACTTATTCTAAGATAACCGATGTCGGAATATTGCCTCAACGACCAAGTAGCCATCGCTGTGATCGCGGAGCAACAACCATAAAGCAGGATTAGTCCGATTCCCAAGCCGGCCACATGCCATTGGCTGGCAACGAAATACACCATGCTTACAAGGCCCGCAATCAAGAGAACTCGATTCGCATTTGACCCGAGGCAATAGAACACCAGGAAGAACGACATGCCAATGCGTTCGCGTCGGGTACGCCCGTCCAGTATCGCATCAAGAGCCTCAAATGATTTTTCTCGCAGGTTCTGCATATTCAGCCAATCGCAAAGCACAAAATACGCATCGTATTTCATGAGAGGATTTGCATTGAAAAGCAGAGTAGTAACGGTGCAGACGAGCAGTGTACGCAAAGCCAAATCGTGCGCCCAACCCGGGTGCGTCGACAACCAAAGAATAGCAGAAAAGAACCCAAGCACGCACTCTGTATAAATTCCCGCTAATGCGATTCCCATGCGAGTCAATCTGCTGCCAATTCTCCATGCGTCTGTAATATCAACATAGGGACAAAGCATCCCAAAACTAAAAATAATGCCAGCGTCTTTGCAGGCGGCACCTGCGCGTTTACAAACAACCGCGTGACCAAACTCATGCAAGAACCTAGTTAGAACAAAGATTACTCCATAGCCAACCAAGAATGCCGGTGAGCGAAGTGATTGGATGTTAGGTAGTTCGGCAAGAAGCATATCGAACCGCATTCCAACGAATGCGATCGCGATCAATAGCAGACCTGTCCAAAAGCAAACCGCTGCACCCGAGTATAGCCATCCAAGCCTGGGTGCAACGTGGATCAACCAACGGTCCGGCGAGCCAAGCGACACTTGCATCTGAGTCATTCTTCCAATCGCCGAACCAAGCCCACGAATGAACGCCAAGAACCAGTTTGTCTGACGCAATTGCATCTGCTGAGCAATGACCGCGCGCGAGTCCAACGCGCCTGATATCGGATCTTCAGCTCGAGGCCAAATTTGGTAGGGGCCAATGTCGGCGGTGACCGAGGGATGAACTGCGTGCAGCATTCCACTTCGTTCGCACTTGGCGATGAGTTCGCGAATTTTCTGCAGATCGATTGTCTGTGGAGCAAACTCTTTGTTGAACCGATCCTGGAGGGCTTCAAAAGTGGACTCGCTTTCGAGCCATTTCAGCAATTGATATTCGTGGTCCCCACAACGGAAGATCCGGCGGGTCAATGGGTCTTCCGTGATCCAGATTGGATGAATCGATTGCCTATCGACTTGCGACTGCCAAGCGATGTCGCGGCGAAGCCTAAAGCCTGTCAAATTCTGTTGTGAATGCATTGGTTTGCGAACTGAGGATGTCATTGAGGTTTCTGCAGTTGCATCGAGACGGACATGCCTGGCCGCAACGCCCAATCGTCGCCCAACTTTCGATTCTGCACGGTTGCATGCACCCGAATCTGTCCAGCCGAATTGACCTCCGGGTCATAAGAAGATATCAGACCCGAAAAAAGGGACTCTCTTGTGCCACTCTTCAAAATAACTTTTACAGGCTTGGCACGCAGGCCCGACGGGTCGGTTTGTTCCAGGTTGATGAAGCAGTCGACTCGAACTTCGTCCAAGCGAATGATCTTGACGATCGTCGTGCCAACCTGCACCCATTCACCTGCGCGATGATCTATTCTCTCCACTGTTCCAGCAAAGGGTGATTTCAGGGTCAATCGATCCGTTTTCAATTGGCTCAATATGACAGCCGATTGTGCGAGTTTCGACTTTAGTTCTCGTTGTTGTTTGGCAGTCTTACTCTGGATTAGCCTGACCTTGGCTTGCTCGGCTGCGAGCTGCTTTTGCCGAAACTCCGTCGGGCTAGAGTTTCCTTTTGCTGCCATTTCCTCATAGAGATCTGCTTGCAGTTGGGTTTCCTCTAAAATTGCTTCCGCCAGACGTGTTTCGCTTTCATCCTGGGCTTCCGAGGCGGCGACTTGAGCTTGAAGTCCGGCTGTGCTCTTTTCGAGTTCAGCAATTTTGCCATCGAGCTTTGCAATGACTTGATTGGCTTTTATCGTATCGTTCTCTCGCACCTCAACGCTTGCAATGATGCCTGAATCTTGTGACGGCAGTTCGACGCTTTCCGCCGCGAATACCACGCACTTGTCAAATTGTAGCCAGCCGCTTTGCAACGCTTTTGAATCATTGAATTCATGAGCAAACTTTGGCACACTCCCCTTTGAAACAGGAATACCCTTCGTATTTCCAACGGATTGGTCCTTGACCGGCTCTTGCGCGGTCACCATGCAATTGGCTGCAATCACCGCAAGGAATAAGATGTAGTTTCGGATGATGGACGTACTCCGGCTGTGAGTTGACCATGCTCTGGCGATCGTAGTTTAGCTCGCCAGAGCGTGGGTGTTTTTGTTTCATGTCGCTCGTCGACTAAATCCAAAGTTGGACTCGCGACCATACCTTGTGCACAAAATCCTTCCCGAGGGCCCATATGAGCGGACCCCGACCGACAGGTATGCTTATCCTTGCCGTAGCACCCGCCACCGCAACTTGGCTAGGAAGGGAATCCGCATCGACCTCAAATCGCAATCGTATCACGGCAGCATTAGGATCGGCGAGAAACTCGCCTGGGGGAAGGCTTTCAACGCGCGGTAACGATCCTTGACGCATATGAACGGGAAGCTGGATTTGTGGCATCCCCGTCATCGTGGCGACCGGCGTGTTCTGGTGATGGTCCATTGCAAGCCGAAATTCATTCGCGTCACGTTCCGGCAGTTCAGCCTCCAATACCCAGGTTGAATCGGATTCGTGAAGCGACAACAGCCATTGACCAGTTCTCAATGGTCGATCTTTTAGACTGTCTTGAATGTTCCACGTAGACACGACTCCGTCGACCGTGGCAACTATCATAAGGGAGTCTACCTGCTTTCGAAGCCGTGCAAGTTCCTTTGATTCAAAAGGCTGAATGCTTAGAATGGATTTTCGTTCTCCTTCTAACTCGTCTTTCTGTTGAGTACTCAAAGAGGTCCCTCGCAATAGCCTGGATTCGATATCCTCTAGACGTTGACTGTTGCGGAGTTGCATGGCTACTGTTTGCTCGTACTCGGATGTTAAGCTCGGAGATTTTAGACGAATCAGTGGGTCTCCTAACTTCACAGACTGCCCATGCTCAACCAAAACCGCTTCGACCGTCGCGTCCATCGGTGCATAAACGTGTTGTTGAACAAGTGGAACAAGAACTGCAGTAGCATGCAGTCGAATAGGTACAGGCAACGCGAACAACACGGACAACATGGCAAGGGAGGTACACCATTTCACTACTCGCGGCCAGGTCGCAGGGTTTGCAAAGGACCAAAAGCTTCGTTTTTTCCCTTGGTTTGCCCGCAAAGCACTCTTCCACCAAGCGATCTGGAGCGCTGATAGTCCAAGTCGTGCGATCAGCCCACATTGCTCAATACATCGCGCTGGCGGTTTGTCGATTCCCGACCACGTCAACAAAATAGCTACATCCTGTTTGGAGGGCATGAGTGCCAATTTCGCTTGATTTTGCGAGTCGCCATTCCTCGAAATTGAGACGACTTCAATCAACGGTTTGATCCACTGCAAATCGGAAATGGCAAAAGTGTTGAACAAGCGCGTCAAGTCGGGATCTCGCTCGTCCACTCCAGCAGGCAGTTGGGAAACATTCATCGCACCACCATTTCGAAACATTGCGTGGAAGGTGGAAGAAACGCGTTCGATTTGCCCAATCCCATCCGCCCTTCGATCGATATCAACGAGTCCTGCAGCACCAACCACGCGCCATTTACCCAAACGCGACTCCCGCCGCATCAGGAAAGCGTGTTCCGAATGGGCATGTTCGCGGATAATTTTTAGCAGTTTGGCCACTCCCAATTTCGGATCCAAGCCAATTGCCAAAACGTTCATGGTTTGCTCAGCAAGCGTTAGATACCCGCGATCGCGCTCGAAGACTCGCAACCGATGCGAGCGAAAGTAGTCGCTCATCAAGTCGGCCATTTGCGCCACGAAGCGAAGGTAGCCACGCTGGCTTGCAGGCCCACCACTCGGCGACTGAACGATTTGCAGCCAATAATTGCCATGCTCGTTTTGGATCAACAAGGGTGCGTAGATCAAGAGTTCCGATGTTGGATTTGCCGGCCGATCTCGATTGAGCAAAGCCTCGCATGGAGGGATTAGTATCGGTTGACGTTCGCGGGCAACAGCAGTCAGGACGGACTCATGGGACGCGGATGGTTGCGGCAGTTGCGAATTGCTCTCAGATGCTTCCTCTTGGAGTGTCGTCGATTGAGTTGCTTTCCTCAATTGAGATTCAAGAAAATCTATTTGTTCAAAGGTAGACGATTCACCCAGAGCATTGGGTTTCGCATTTTCGTTTTCGGAAGCGTCCAATAACGATGAAGGCAAATTGAATTGGCCAATCAATCGCCAATTTGAACCGGGGAGTTGTTGCCAAAGAGCTGCTCCTATTGCTCCCATCGCACTTGCGATCTTCGGTAATACAGCTGTCACGAAATCATGCGGCGAGATTGGGGCATGAGCTAACTCAGCGATATTCTCTACGACCACTCGAATTTGATCTTTGGTCTTCTGTACAAAGGCATTGTCAAGAGCCAACGGACTTCTTCGGTCGCCTAAGGTATCATCGGATGACCGATCCATTCCAAAGCTAGATATTGGCGAGAAATGATTGCGCAGATTTCCAAGCTCGATCGCTAAATGCTCATGAGGCATGGATTTTTCTGTATTTGAATCGGAGTGTCTACCCATATCTTGTTGGCATATCAAAATTGCCAACGAAGAACAAGTCGAATGGGCACATCTATTTGCTAGCACAATCACGTCGGTCTGCCTCTCCTGCGGCTGACGGTGCAGGTGAGTAGGTGATTGCTTGCAGTCCGGCTGAGGACCGCCGGACCTACGTGTGCCGCTGAGGACGGCCGGACCTACTTGATTTCCGAAGGTGCACGATCAAGGGCTCGTTTCAGTCTCAAGGCATTGCCGACAACGGTAATGTCGCTGGCCCCCATTGCAAATGCCGCCCAAAGCGGGCCACTCTCGCCGAGTAGGCCGAATGCAGCCAATGGAATCGCTAACGCATTGTACAGAAATGCAAAAAAAAGATTCTGCTTGATTGTTCTTAGCGTAGCCTGAGACAGTTGAATCAACTCCGGAACGGCGCTCACTCGATCGCCCGGGATCACAACGGACGCAGCTTCGATTGCGACGTTTGTACCAGACGCGAGTGCTACTCCGAGTCCCGATGCAGCCAAAGCAGCTGCGTCGTTCAGCCCATCGCCTACCATTATGACGTCTTTGCCGAGAGATTGAATGTGTGCAGCTTTCGATTCCGGGGTTGCTTCGTAAAAGACATCCTGAGAATCAAGGCCAAGAGTATTTGCGATTGCTTGTGCAGAGTCTTTTCCGTCCCCCGAAAGGATTGAAACGCTGATTCCGGAATTTCTCAAGGCCCTAACAGCCTTTACGGCGTCGACTCGAAGTCGATCAGTCAGTGTCACTGTTCCAATGAAAATACCATCTACAACAACCCTCGACGTCGCATGTTCGTCTCGCTCCACGACGATACTTTTTCCTCCGACCTCGCCTTGCACGCCGCTACCTGGAATTGAAAGAAAGTGCTCGACCGGTAAAAGGGTTAACCCGCGTACCTTCGATTCGCTTACGATGGCCTTTCCGATGGGATGCTCGCTGGGTTCTTCGACGGATGCTGCCAGTTGCAAGAGACTGTTTTCTGAATGGCCGTTGATTGGAGCAATTGCGGTCACCGACGGTTTTCCTACGGTCAG
>JANLUJ010001134.1:0-2046 GCA_031363425.1 Pirellula sp. | reverse complement strand
AGGCGCTAGCCGATTTCCTGCGGCGTGGTTCGGCAAGCGCCTCAGGCTCAATGGATTGCATTGGTAATATCAAATTCAATCTTACAGGTCGAAAAGACTGAAGTGACACCGAACGGTCTCGAACTCTGTAAGTGTACACATAGAAACTACTTGCATCGACTAGGCAATGAGAGTATGGTTACGAGGTGAGTTGTGATCGAGAAACAGGAAGACTTTGCGACGGTTTCGACAAAACTAGACAACAAAATTCCACACAGATTTGCGTGCGATTTTCGCCTTCACCCGAATGGCTGCTATGACCGACGAAGATCGAATAAATAGACTTGAGGAGGCGAGAAACGAAGCTGACTCCTGGAAAGAGTGGTATCGATTGACGCCGCTCGAACGCATGCGAGAATCAATGAAACTTTGGCAATTCTATTTGCAGGCCGGTGGCTCACTTGATCCCGAACCCGATTCTCAAAGTCCTTTCGACTCTGTCATGCCACGGGGTACGCCACCTGCTTATGGGCGGGCAGGCATGCGTGTTATACGGCGCAGCGGAGTTTAGTCGAGACTGCGATATTGTTATTCTCGCAGATGAATCGAACCTCCAACGGCTCTGTTCTGCACTGGCTGAACTTCAAGCCAAGTGCATCGCCTTTCCAGAGTTCAAAATCGACTATTTTCACCGCGGGCATGCTGTCCACTTTCGATGCTACCACCCAGACGTCGAAAATTTGCGATTGGATGTCATGACCAAGATGCGTGGCTGTGACGATTTCGAACTACTATGGCAACGCCGAACGACGATCGAAGACTCGATTGCCAAGTCGAATTATGAAGTCCTATCGGTAGAAGATCTTGTGAAAGCCAAGAAGACCCAACGCGACAAAGACTGGCCAATGATTCGTAGGTTGGTCGAGGCCCACTATGATCGGTTTGTTTCTGAGCCCAACGAAGGCATGATCCGCTTCTGGCTTCGCGAGTCTCGCACGTCGGAACTGCTTATCGAAATCTCTCGATCGCATCCCGAGTTCCTAATCGATGCTTCACAGAAACGCCATTGGCTGCGAAACATTTCAACCATGGGTACTCAGGCAATTGAGTCGGCACTAAAAGCAGAAGAGCAAAATGAGCGTGAACTCGATGAGGTCTATTGGCGACCGCTGAAGCGAGAGTTAGAGGAACTACGGTTAAGTCGTACAAGGCGCAATGACGTCTCGGGAACTTGAATAAAACCTGTCGCAACACTCGATGGGATGGCGATTGTTGCCGAAAGATGGCCCACTTGCTCTTTAGTGAGAGCGGCACAGAGAATTGTTCCAGTGCATGTCCATTAGTGCCTTGCAACACAGGCTTTTATCTCTTCAAAAACTTGTTCTTCCGATTGCATTCCGTCAACCTTTTCGAGCTTGCCTTGCGAAGCGTAATACTTGGTTAAGGGCGCCGTCTGCGTGTGGAATACGTTTAGCCGCTCCCGTATCGTCTCATAGTTATCGTCGGCTCTCCCATCTATTTCCGCTCGCTTCAAGAGCCTCTGAATCAGCACCTCCTCGTCGACTCTAAGCTCTAGGGCCATGTCCAACTTAATGCCTTGCTCAGCCAAATAATCGTCTAACAATTGGGCTTGAATAATGGTTCTGGGAAAACCGTCAAAGAGGGCACCATTCTGGCACTCGTCGCTCTGCAATCGTTGCGCGACAATTCGCATTACCAAGTGATCTGGCGCAAGTTTGCCGGCATCAATATAGGATGCAACCCAACGAGATAGAGCTGTATCCTGGCGTTTAACTGTCCGAAGCATTTCGCCGGTAGAAAGGTGAGGAATTTTCAGTAACTCAACCAATCGCTTGCATTGAGTACCTTTCCCCGCCCCTGGCGGGCCGATGAACACCAATCGCATTTCAGCGGCCCCTCTCTCTTTGCTCAACACCAATGACTAAACTTCGCGAGCACTCAAAGAATGCAAGCGGTAGAGTTTAGACGAGGCGGTCACTATTGCTCAAGTAGGCCCTTGTAATTTCGCATCAACAAGTGACTGTCGATCTTTTGAATCAAATCGAA
>JANLUJ010001119.1:0-2894 GCA_031363425.1 Pirellula sp. | reverse complement strand
ATCGATTTGCTCAGCGCGTTGCGGTAATCGCGACGATTTCGCTTAAGCAGCACATCCAGTGTTTTGAGGTTGTGTGGTAATCGTCCAAGGATCTGATCCTTTTCCAGGCGATCGGTTACCGACACCTGAACTGTACGATCGAATGGCAATTCGCCGGTATGAACACGCTTGAGAATCTTGTAGGCAAATTGCACCACATAGTCGCATTCGAGTAACTTCGTTCGGAATCGACGTCGAGTGACTTCGATTTTTTTGGCCAGTCGAATTTCTTCTTGACGCGTTAACAGCGGGATTTCACCCATCTGAGTCAAATACATTCGAACCGGGTCATCCGACCAAGTTTCGACCTCCTCCATTCCAGAAAGCAAATCATCTTCGCTCTCCAGTTGGACTTGATCCTCGGAAACGACTACATCAACGACAGCGACATCGCCCTGGTCATCACCTTCCTCCTCAAGCGACAGTTTGCGAAGGCCATCCAAGTCGTCAGCACTGCGCGGCAAATCATCATCGAAATCCAACAGGCCGTCGAACAAGGTTATAGCTCCTGAAACCACGAAAATAATGGAGGATCGGAGTGCTCGTGTGTAAGCAAAGTTCCGGTCTTGAAAACGCGTCCTTCTTCCAGAATTGCCGCACAACAGATGTTGCGTGGAAAACCGAACCAAGTTGCGTTCACGTTTCCTACTACCTTGCTAGAGCGAGGCAGAGGAAGTGTAGCACCTAACTGCTTACCTACGGGTCTCCGAACATAATTGGTAAATTTTTACGAATAACGAAAGCCTACCATGGCTCAACGACGCGGGATCGCTTGCGTTTGTGCAAAAACCACAACACCAGGAAAAGGGTATGGAAACTCCAGTGTATTTAAGCGAATGCATTAAAGTACACGTGAGCCACGTATTTGCGGAAATAATTGCTGCTTTTGGAACACGACCGAATCGAACCTTCCCTGACGCTTTAGCTCAATGGATTTTCCCGTTCATTGCCTGCATCGGACGCTGTTCATCGGTCGTGTTCTTGGTATTTGGCCAGCCGCAGCATGAACTATGGGTTGGCAACTTTACTTGACGCGAAAGAATCAGTCGAGAATGCTGGGCTTTACACTAATCCGGTAGGGACATAAATCCGGTAGGGACACTAATCCTGTAGGGACATAAATCCGGTAGGGAGACTGTGCGGGAATCAACCAATTTGCTGGGCGGAAGCTGTAGCATGCCGCAATCAACCGTTGCGTTCTGCAATCAACCTGCGTCCTCAAAGCGCTCACAATTGCTGAGGCCTTGCGTGCAGGAGTATTCTAACTAGGATCTTCTCCAGGTCTAGTCGCTTGATGGATAGAATCCGCTCGGGCACAATGAGTTCGCTTGAAATGAGCCTTTCGGCATCCATCTGCGTATCAACGCTTGTTTCCATTTCCGTCCACATTCTGTCAAAGCCGAGTTATGTCCCAGTTCCTATTGCCCTGCGCGTGCGGGGCGAATATTCCCGTCAATAGAAGCCAAGCGGGAATGTCTTTACCATGTCCGCAATGCGGCAAAGCGATCGACGTTCCTACGATCCGGAAACTAGCTGAATTCGCATCAGCTGTCCCTGCAAAGAAGGCAATCAAAACCAGCAATTCCTGGAATTTGCTTGGAGTGATTGCGGCAATTTCATTTATCGTCGGACTGGCTGGACTAACCTACGGTGGATACTTGGTCTATGATCGATATACCATCACTTCGCAGCTCGCTCAAAATGATGTAGATCTGAATAAGACCGAAGCGGAATTCATGGAGGGGATAAGAACGAAAGCACTCCAAAGCGCACCTTCGGACACTTGGGATTATTGGAACATCATGGTCGAAGAGGGGTTGAAGGATCCCGATCCACCAGACCTATTTAAGTTCAAACGGTACTTGGCCTCTAGAGTGCCAGAAATGATTGGTTCACTCATCACTGGGGGCGTAGGCTTAGCGATATTTGCGATTTCTGCCTTCATGATGCAACGAACGCGAAAGAGCTAAACGGCTCTACGTTGAGATCAATCTCCCGCAACCCATCCCTCGTCCGCGGCGTTTTCTGACTTGCTCGGAACAGCAACCTTTGCTGGCATTTTATGTTCGCTTACCGCTCGAGCCCCTGTTTTAATTTGCGCAAAGACCGTCACCAGCTTTATATCCCGATTTCCGACAGGAAATCGCACACTACCATTTCGGGCAACGAAGGTTTCCAACGGGACGGAGATAAACTCGCCGGCACCGACTCCCTTTGGCTCTTGACTGTAAAACTGTTCGTTCAATCCAATCGATAGATTACGCCAAGCTTCCCCAGTCGGATTTTTGATCGAAATACATGGCACGAGTCGACGACTTTGGGACGTTTCACCAGGGGAAACCCACATCGATTCCAACTTTACCAGTGCGGGCAAGGTGGGCTCAGGATTGCGTGGTGTAAAATAAGACAGCAGTAACCCGCAGGCGACCGGCCCAGCTACAAGTACAACCATTAGAATTGTCAACTGCTTGGCGGTTATTGTCCGTTTTGATGGCATGTAGGATCCGTCGTTTGATTCTGAGCGATGAATGTTCTACTATCTGCGGATTCTAGGATTTTTCAAGTGGAATCAAATTCGCATTGAAAGGAACGATTTGCGTGCTCCAAAATGGATCAGGCTTTGAAACATTACTGCAAGCGCTTCAATCGCTAGAGTGTAAACTACTTGACGCATCTCTCCAAAGTGCTTTCGCCTCCTCCGTTTTTCCGGCGAATGAAAATCTATCTTTTTACGATTTTGCAGCAAAGCTTTCGGCCAGTCCAAATAGCGAAACTCCGGAGATCGAACAATCCTGGCAAATCAGTGCTACAGCACCAGAAACGGATCTTCTCAATGTGCCATCCACGATTCAAAG
>JANLUJ010001103.1:0-4038 GCA_031363425.1 Pirellula sp. | reverse complement strand
TAGGCGACGGATGGAGGCCGACACGTCGCTGAAGGATACGTGACTCTACTTTGCCAAGAGACAGCTAAGGATCGATGCCCATTTGCCTAAATTTTGTTCTCAACAGCGTAGCTTCTTGCTCTGCTTGATCTGCTCGTCGCTTCTCATCATCTGCGCGCTGCTTCTCCCCATCTGCTCGTTGCTTCTCTCCATCTGCTCGTTGTTCTTGTGAGGATGCAAGTTCTTTACCTGTTGGCAAAAGTTTTCCTTCCGCATCGGTCCATCGCAACCAAGACTGGGACATATCTTCATAGGTCCCAGGCCAGATCCGAACTCCTAGACCTAGTGAGGTAAAAACGGGTGACTCAGATAAGTCGAGTTCATAGCGACCGCTCGACAGCCGATAAACTCGAAGGGGTTTCGAACTCAAGTGCTCTTCGGGATCGTAGACGATGTAGTAAGTGATACCTAGCTTGGCATATCCTTTGAGTTTGATCGTATCCTCGCCTCCTTCGATATTGGAAACTACTTCCACAACCAAATCTGGGGCCTTGCCATACTCCCATACAAAATAAGATCGATTCTTTTTCGGGAATGGGTCCGCAGGGGACGAGACGCCCAAGCTAACCAAGACATCGGGAACAAACGGTGGCGTACGTATTGCGAAGAAGAGTCCTACGTTGCTCATCGCAACGAATGGCTCGGCAGGTTGCCATGAGCAATAGAGAACCTCTGCCAGTAGACGCTGTTGCTTTTCGGAGAATTGGTTATCCACAGGCGCTCCGTCCTCTGTAACGATATGATCGATATTTGGATGCAATTCGACTGGCAATGGATGATGCTCTGAAACCGACATTGGCGGCTGAGCAGGCGCTTCGCTGGACATGTTATGACTCCGGAGCCAGGGTAACGTTTGCTGTGAACTTCTATTGTAACAACCACCGTGGCAGAAGCAGAAACCGTGGGGCCACATCGCATAGCCCTGGGACGAGCTACTTTGAAGCAACGCGACACCACCCAAACCGGGGGGCGATTCGTCAAATCTGCTTTTAATGAGTATACTATGCGTTGCAAACTTTCGATGAGTTACAAACCCATCCCACTCCCGCCTAACTGTTCGAACGATTTAGAGGAAATTCCTAGTCGATCGACCCCCACCTTTGTTGCTATTGTGTTAACGAATGAATGGATTCCGCTGAGCGTGATTTCGTTCGTTGAGGCAAGCCACCCTCGTACCGACGGATTGACTAGATGATCTCGAATTCTACGGGAATGCATCCATTGCTTGACTCCGTTCAATTGCGCCAATTGGCCGATTGCCTCAGTTTGGGGGACTCGTTGGATCAACTTGCAGAACAATGGTCATTCAACAGCCCGCATGAATTGCTCGCGACCAGTGCTCGCTCCATGAACTTGGAATGGCTTGAATCCGACAGCGTTGATTTGGCAGTGGAAACGCTCGAAGTGTTTCCAGCCAAGCTGATCCATAGGCATACCGTATTTCCGCTTGAACGCGGTGCGGGTTGGCTCAAACTGGTTGTTAGCAACCCGTTTGATTTTGCAGCCATCGATTCGGTTGCGTCGGCAATGGAGGTCGAGGTTCGACCCGTGATGGCGATGCAGGAAACCGTACAGAAGTTAATCAAGCGGCATTTGGGAGTTGGCTCAGAAACGATCGACGGATTGATTGCATTGCAACGCCAGCAATCCGGTGATGTGGAAATGCTCGAGGGGATCGACCCTGAGAGTTTGGAGGATGCCGAGGAAGCGCAACAGGCATCGGTAGTCGGACTTGTCAACGAGATTTTGAGCGAGGCCGTCCAGGCACGGGCCAGCGATATTCACATTGAGTCGCAAGAGTCCGGCTTGAAGATACGTCATCGCATCGACGGGGTGTTGCAAAAACAGCCAACGCCGCCCGAGATGAATCAGTTTCGGGCCGCCATCATCAGCCGATTGAAGATCATGGCCAAGATGAACATTGCTGAAAAACGCGTGCCGCAAGACGGACGCATCAAGCTTCGTGTCTCCGGTCGTGAGATTGACGTGCGCGTATCGATAATCCCGATGCTTCATGGCGAAGGAGTCGTAATGCGCGTGCTCGACAAAACGAATCTCAAATTTTCGTTGCGTGGCATTGGCATGCCGGAGTCTGTCTATGAGACCTTTCAAAAACTCATTCGAATGCCACATGGAATTGTTCTTGTCACGGGGCCAACTGGTTCGGGCAAGACAACAACGCTTTATAGTGCGTTGAGCGAGATCAAATCGGAAGACATCAAGATTGTAACTACCGAAGATCCCATCGAATATCAGTTGGAGGGGATCAATCAGATTCAAGTTCATACCAAGGTTGGCCTTACTTTTGCCGCATGTTTGCGCGCCATTCTGCGACATGATCCCGACGTTGTTCTTGTCGGCGAGATACGCGATTTGGAAACCGCAGAAAACGCAACGCAGGCATCGTTGACAGGTCACCTCGTATTCAGCACGCTGCACACGAACGATTCGGCCAGTGCGTTCATGCGATTGTGCGACATGGGCGTGGAGCCTTTCTTGGTCGCAAGCACTGTCGAAGGGGTCTTGGCTCAGCGTCTTGTACGCGTTTTATGCGACGATTGCAAAGAGCCATACCATCCCGACACGGCAGACTTGCCTGACGACTTCCCCATGGACCATCGGGTTGATCCCAAGCTCATACTTTATCGGCCGGTAGGATGCGCCAGTTGCCGCAAGACCGGCTATCACGGCCGATTGGGAATTTATGAATTATTGGTGACGAACGAAGAGATCCGAAAAATGATGACCCAGCAGGGGACCTCGGATGCAATCAAACAAGTTGCTATTCGTAACGGCATGCGTACTATGCGGCTGGATGGTTGGGACAAGGCGCTGTCTGGCATCACCACCATCGATGAAATAGTCCGAGTGACGAAAGCAGACTGATTGCGATGGCCGACTTTGCATACACAGCGAAATCCACTACGGGAGAGAAACGAGCCGGAACAATTGCTGCCAACAGTCGGTCGGAAGCGATGCAGCGTCTGCGTTCGCAGTCCCTTTTTCCAATGACGTTGGTGGACCAAACAGCCTCCAAGTCCGCGTGGGTCTCTATCTCCCTGCCGGTACGAGTGTCCAAAGAACAAACCGCAGATTTTTGTGGGCAACTTGCTGACCTTTTGAGCAACGGTGTCGCAATGCTTGAATCATTGAGAATCCTTGCCGAAGCGACCGAGATCGTGAAGCTAAAACAAATTGCCATGAGAATCCATGACGCGGTTGCGCAAGGGGACAGCTTGGATGTGGCCATGAGCAAAGAGAATGCAATGTTTTCCGAACTGACGCTCAGTATGGTCCGAGCCGGTCAAGAAGGCGCGTTTCTAGAAGAAGCCCTGCAACGGACGGCCATGTTTTTGCGAAAACAGGATGAGATGCGGAGCAAGATCGTCGGCGCGCTCGCATATCCAATGATTCTTGGAATCGTTGGAACGATCATCACAACACTAATGGTGGTTTTTTTGGTCCCCAAGTTTCAGCCGTTTTTTGATCGCCTTGAACAAAACGGAACGGGGCTCCCGTTGATCACGATCGTATTGTTGGGAACGAGTCATTTGATGTTGAACTACGGACTGTTTGTTTTGCTAGCTATTGCGGCGATAGGCTTTGGCCTATACCGATTGATTCAGACTGCGGCCGGACGACGGGTAGTCGACAAAATGAAATTGAAGACACCTTTGGTTGGTTCCATTTTTCACGATGCGGCGGTATCGAGAGCGTGTCGCGTTCTTGGAACGATGCTTCGCAACGGGGTTCCGCTCCTTCGGTCGCTCCGAATCAGCAGCGAATCGACGGGAAATACGCTGTTGGCAGAGGCCATGATGAAATCGGTTGAGAATGTAACCGCCGGTGATACTCTCTCCAAGCCCCTTGCAGCGAGTGGGCTTATTCCACCACAAGTCATGGCAATGATTCGAGTTGCAGAGGAATCCAATACGCTCGATGAAGTCCTGATAAAGATTGCCGACCGTATCGACAATCGAATTGAGCGTCGTCTCGAAG
>JANLUJ010001011.1:0-3639 GCA_031363425.1 Pirellula sp. | reverse complement strand
CTCAAAACTGGCCGCAATTTCGCGGTTTGCTTTCTCGCGGAATTGGGGCGAGTGAGAAAGATGGATTGCGCGCGTTACCTGACGCTTGGAACGGCGAGACGATGGAGAATATCGCGTGGAAGTGCCCGATCCCCGGCCTTGGTACATCGTCGCCAGTAAGCTGGGGAAACCAGGTGTTCGTAACCACCGCAATTCGCGAGGGGGATTCACTGGGCTTCCGCGTGGGGCCCTACGGAGATGTGGAATCGGTTGCAAGCGATGGCGAGTGTCGATTTCAATTGATTTCTATTTCGCTCGATACTGGCATCGAGCAATGGCGAAGGGAATTGAACCGTGGCGTTCCTAAGGTGAAGCGGCATGCTAAGAGCAGTCACGCGAATCCGACTCCGGCCACGGACGGGCACTACGTGATTGCAAGTTTTGGAGGAGATGGCATCTATTGTTGCAACATGATCGGAGACGTACAGTGGAGTCGTCAGTTGGGGATGCTTGATAGTGGCTGGTTTTATGATAGGTCCTATCAATGGGGATTTGGCAGTTCGCCATGCATCTTTGAAGATATGGTCATCCTTCAATGCGATTGCCAAGAGGGCTCTTTTCTCACGGCATTAGACTTAAAAACGGGAAGCGAGAAATGGCGAACAGCGCGCGAGGAAATTCCCACTTGGGGCAGTCCTGTCGCGTTCATCGCAGCAGATGGACGCCCAACAGTTGTCGTTTCGGGGACTAAGTGTTCGGCGGCCTACCATGCGAGGAGCGGAGAGCTACTTTGGCAAATGGGCGGATTTTCCGAAATCGTTGTCCCAACGCCACAAGTGACTCGCGATTTAGTCATTGTGTGCAGCGGCTATGCTCCTGCACGTCCAATCGTTGCGCTTCGACATGGCTCGCATGGTTCGCTTAAGATCCCTGCGGAAAAACAAGCCGATGCACCGTTTGCGTGGAGCTTGGAGCGTGCCGGACCTTATATGCCTACACCCTTGATCCATGAGAAAAAACTCTATGTGCTGGAAAACAGTGGCATACTTAGTTGCTATACCATGGAAGATGGCAAGCAAGTCTTTAAGCAAAGAGTAAGAAGCGATGTCGCAAACGCTTATACGGCATCGCCCGTGGCCGCAGGTGGCAAAATCTATTTGGTGAGCGAAGCCGGTCTTACTTTTGTGGTCGCTATGGATGCCGAGGGGACGGTCGTTTCAAAGAACTCTTTAGGCGAGTCGGTCTTAGCATCTCCGGCTATTGCGCAAGGAAAATTGCTGATTCGAGGCGAGAAGCACTTGTTTGCGATTGAAAAAAAGTGAGAGTCAACGCGGTTTAGCATAGAAAATAGAAACGGCCTCAATGGGGCGGGGAAGCGGAGCTTCCAAGGTGTGCGTTCCCAAGCTGGAGCGTGGGAACGAGAGAAGCTGGAGCTTGGGAACGAGAGAAGCTGGAGCTTGGGAACGAGAGAGGCTGGAACGAGAGAGGCTGAAACGAGAGGGGCTGGAACGAGAGGGGCTGGAGCGAGAAACGAGAGCCAGCAATTTCCCGTTTGATGTTTACGGACCAACACACGTTGTGTTCTTTTCGTGTGTTTTGGTGCTTTTCGTGGTTGCAACGAGAATGGCGTTTGTTTTATGGCGTAGCGGTACGCTTTGCATGAAAGGTATTGCGGAAATGCACGGACCTGGGAAAATCCTGTAGGAATGCGTGGTTGTGGCGTTTTTTGGGACACAACACGTTTTTTTGTGCCACGTGGTTAAGGTATCGGATGATCAATGAGTGTTGATATACAACGAATCAAAGAGGAAGTTCTTAAGCACACCGATCAGCTTGAAAGGATTCGTGCCGAGGTTCGCAAGGTCCTGGTCGGTCAGGACAATATGCTATCGCGATTGCTGATTGCTCTGTTAACTGGTGGGCACGTTCTTTTGGAGGGGCTCCCAGGCCTGGCCAAAACGACCGCTATCAAGGGGCTGGCTAACGCGATTCACTGCCAATTCCAACGTATTCAGTTCACTCCTGACCTCCTTCCGGCCGACTTGATCGGTACCATGATCTACAACCCTCGCGAAGGATCGTTCGGAACGCGAAAGGGTCCGATTTTTGCCAACTTGGTCTTGGCAGATGAAATCAATCGGGCACCTTCCAAGGTTCAGTCCGCGCTGCTCGAGGCCATGCAAGAACGACAAGTAACCATCGGCGACACGAGTTATGCGCTCGATGAACCTTTTCTTGTTATGGCGACCCAAAACCCGATCGAGCAAGAAGGAACCTATCCTTTGCCTGAAGCCCAAGTAGACAGGTTCATGTTGAAGGTCGTAGTTGGGTATCCCACTAAAGCCGATGAACGCAAAGTCGTGGATAGTGTCCTTGAAGACTTTCGGCGCGAAGTAAAACCGGTACTTGAAAAGCAGCAGCTCTTTGAGATGAAAAAAACGGTGGCCATGATCTACATGGACGACAAGATCAAGGACTACGTTCTCGATGTGGTGGCTGCAACACGGCTGCCGGCGGAGTTCAAGCTCAAGGAATTGAAGCCGTTGATTGAATGTGGGGCTTCGCCACGTGCCTCGATCAATTTGTGTTTGGCCGCGCGGGCAAATGCGTTCTTGGCCGGACGTGGTTATGTCACGCCACAAGATGTAAAAGACATTGCGTACGAGGTACTGCGGCATCGCATCATTCTCACGTACGAAGCGGAAGCGGAAGAGATGACTTCCGATGACATTGTACGCAAGGTCCTCGAATCGGTACCGGTTCCATAGGCAAATATGGCTGCACGTGAGCTCGAAGAAGTACTAAAGGAAGTCCGCCGCATTCAAATCGTGGCGCGTCGGCAGGTCAATGATCTGTTAGCCGGTGAGTATCTTAGCGCGTTCAAAGGACGCGGCATGGAGTTCGATACGGTCCGCGAATACGTTCCCGGTGACGAGATACGCAGCATCGACTGGAATGTTACGGCAAGATCTGACTCGCCTTTTGTGAAAACCTTTTGCGAAGAGCGTGAGCTTACGATTCTGTTGGCAGTGGATATCTCCGCTTCGGGGGCATTCGGTTCACAGAAGATTAGCAAGATGGAGACGGCTGTCGAGGTTGCCGCGGTGCTAATGTTTACGTCCCTAAAGAACAATGACAAAGTGGGTTTGCTTTTCTTTGCGGACGATGTAGTAAAATACATACCACCTCGTAAAGGGCGTGGAAATGTTTTGCGATTGATACGCGAGATGTTGGCGACCGAACCAGTAAAATCAGAGACGGATATCGGGAAGGCGCTTGAGTACATTGGCCGGGTACAACGCCGTCGCGCAGTGGTTTTCGTATTGAGCGACTTTATTGGCCCCGATTGCTCTAAAGCGTTGTCTGTCGCCAATCAGCGGCACGATTGCATTGCCGTTACTTTAGAAGACCCACGCGAACGCGAGTTGCCAAGTGTCGGTTTCCTTACGCTGCGGGATGCTGAGACAGACGAGGTGATCGAGCTCGATACGCGGAACCCTCGCGTGCGCGCGATGTTTGCCAAGGCTGCCCACGCACGACAGTCCAAGCTGAAGGAACTGCTTCGAAAGGCCAATGTCGACCGATTGGAGGTTCGTACCGATCAGTCGTATGCGACGAGTTTGCAGCGATTTTTCCGAATGCGGGAGCGGCAGCGATGAT
>JANLUJ010000675.1:0-6252 GCA_031363425.1 Pirellula sp. | reverse complement strand
AAAGGAAAAACGAAATTTCAAACGAAACAGACAAGTTATCCACGGTCAAAGGCAGAGAAAGGATCATAGCGGTCGCATTCGACATGGATGGGTTGATGCTCAATACGGAGGACCTTTATTCGGAAGTAGGGCATATATTGATGCATCGAAGAGGCAAAACCTACCGTGATGTCGTTCGAAATCAGATGATAGGCTTGCCAGCACCAGAAGCCTTTGGAGTGCTGATTAGAGAAGAAAGTTTGCGGGAGTCCTGGCAGGAGCTGCAACGCGAGACGGATGATATCTTTGAAACCATATTACCAACCAAGTTAGCGCCCATGCAGGGTCTAAGCGACTTGATGGACTACCTGGATGAACTAGGAATGCGGCGTTGCGTTGCAACTAGCTCGACACAGAGTTTTGCCAGAAAGGCATTGAGCATTGTCGGGATGTTGGACAGGGTAGAATTCGTTATCACCGCAGAGGACGTAGTCAAAGGCAAACCCCACCCAGATATCTATTTGGCTGCGGCGAGCAGACTGACAGTAGCCATAGAGAATCTACTTGTACTAGAGGACAGTCAGACAGGCACGAAAGCAGGTGTAGCGGCGGGCGCCTATGTAGTAACGGTACCAAACGAGCATACCAAGCATGGAAGCTTCGAAGGTAGCCAATGGATAGCCGACACGTTGTGCGATGAACGTATCTATGGACTGCTGAAGAGATAGTTTAACTCCGCTCAAACCCAACAGCTATGTAATGCGATACTACGGCTAGACGACTAGCCAATCGCTAGTTCGCCAAGTGCCTTGGTTTGGCGTCGTCGTTCGTTTTCCCGCAGGAAAATCTTGCGCATACGTATGACGTTTGGGGTAACCTCGACCAATTCGTCGTCCTCGATGTATTCCAAGGCAGCTTCTAAAAACAACTGACGATGTGGCTTGAGGATAATGTTTTCATCGCTTCCCGCTGCCCGAACGTTGGTGAGTTTCTTTTCTTTGGTAGGGTTAACTACCAAGTCATTGTCGCGAGCGTTTTCGCCAACAATCATACCCTCGTATACATCGTCGCCAGGTCCAACGAAGAGCTCAGCCCGATCCTGCAAAGCAAATAAAGTATAAGGAATCGCTTTACCTGGAACCATCGAAACCAAAACGCCGTTCTGTCGATGAGGCAATTCAGCCTCAACCGGTTTGTATCCCGAAAAACGATGGTGAATGATGGCCGTACCCTGCGTTGCATTAAGCATTTTCGTTCTTACACCGATAAGTCCACGAGCAGGAATGGAAAAACGCAGTAAGGTGTACTCTCCGCGAGGGGTTAGTTCTTCGAGGATACCTCGTCGATTGCCTACCATTTCCATGATAGGTCCCATTTTTTCGGTGGGAACTTCGATGTTCAGCACTTCATACGGCTCATGCAGTTCACCATCGATGTTCTTTAGAACAACTCGTGGTTTGCTGACGCTCATCTCAAATCCTTCGCGCCGCATCGTCTCGATCAAGATCGAGAGGTGGAGTACTCCTCGACCGCATACGGCGAAAGCTTCGCTCCCCGCGACCGGCCGAACACGGAGGGCAACATTTCGCTCTAACTCTTTTTCCAAACGCATCTTAAGCTGGCGAGTTGTTACGTATTTTCCATCTTTGCCAGCCAGCGGAGACGTATTGATACTGAAAATCATTTCCAGCGTAGGTTCGTCGACTCGCAACCGCGGAAGTGCGTTTACCTCGCCCCGATTGCAAATGGTGTCTCCGATTTCAATATTTTCGATACCTACTACTGCGACAATGTCTCCCGCAGTGGCTTGTTCGATATCGATTCGACCAAGTTTGTCGAACATTTGCAAGTTTGCGATTTGAGCGGGCGCAATTTTTCCTTCGTCCTTGGCGATGTCAACGGATTGTCCCTTGGTCATAGTACCAGACTGGATACGGCCAATCGCGATTCGACCCACGTAATCGGACCAATCGAGGTTGGTGACCAAAAGCTGCAAAGGTGCGTCCGGCTCCACTTCGGGACCAGGAATTTTTTCGAGAAGCATATCCAAAAGTGGAGCCATGCTATCGCCGTGCGAATTCCAATCCAACGTAGCGTAGCCATTTCTACCAGAGGCAAATACCACATCGAAATGATCCATGTAGTGTTCACCGCCTAGATCGACCAGCAACATCAACGCTTCCTCGACGACGGCATCGCAACGCGCATCGGGTCTGTCGATTTTGTTGATTACCACGATCGGCCTGACGACAGCCTCAAGAGCTTTTGAAAGCACGAACCGCGTCTGGGGCATGGGCCCCTCGGCAGCATCCATCAACACAAGAGCTCCGTCCGCCATCCGAACAACTCGCTCCACCTCACCACCAAAGTCAGCGTGGCCAGGAGTATCGATCAAGTTGATTTTGACCCCTTTGTATTCGATCGCAATGTTTTTAGAAAGAATCGTAATGCCACGCTCTTTTTCCAAATCGTTGCTGTCGAGAATGCGTTCGCCTTGCAATTGCGATTCGCGATATTGACCGCTCTGTTTGAGCAAGCAGTCGACCATGGTGGTCTTGCCGTGGTCGACGTGAGCTATGATTACGATGTTTCGGATGTCGTTGCGACGCATTTGAATATTCAGTGGTAAAGGTGTTGCCGGTGCGAGAATGCATTCGGCGGCTGACTAGGTTTCGTCGCTCGCTCGGAAGCTGCCAACGAGTGTCGGTGTGTATTCGCAAAGTTCGCTCGACAGGAAGTAGAGTGCCAATTCGCGAGTTGCGGATTCCTCGCTATCGGATGCATGCACTAAGTTCATTTGACGCGAGCTAGATAAATCGCCTCGAATCGTTCCAGGAGCAGCTTTCAGTCCGTTGGTGGCTCCGAGCATGTCCCGTACAACTCGGATAGCTTCAAGTCCCTCGAGCGCTATCGCCACTATGGGCGAGGACGTGATGAACGATTCAAGGTTCGGATAGAAAGGCTTGCTAACGTGCTCAGCGTAGTGCTGCTTTGAAAGTGCCGGTGTAACTCGCAGCATTTTCATCGCAATAATATTGAGGCCTTTGTTTTCAAAACGACCAATGACTTCACCGATCAATCGGCGTTCAACACAATCTGGTTTGAGTAGTACTAAAGTCTTTTGCATGATTTACCTGGAAGATGACACTTAGAGAGGCTTGCTGCGCGACCCGCAACTTGCGTACGGCAATTCCTAGATGGTAATTCCGAAAGGGTCCCAGGGTGGAGACTTGACAACAAGAACGAGACGGCCGACCGACAAGCCCAAATTCTCTCGATTTTCACCTCTGTGGCTAGATCAAAACAGTCAACCTCTAAATCAGGCGCTGTACCGAAACAAAGGGATTTGCCAGCAATTTCCTTGGCAACAAGGCGTATCCAGATTAAGAGAAGTCGCTGAAAAGCAAGGCAGCAGAAGATAAAGCCAAATGACTCGCTGCAAGAACCCGTTAGTGTGAATTAAAGCCCCAATACGACGAAGCAGAAATCTATCCGATGCAAAATATCCATATTGCTGTTGCCCCACAAATTGGGAATCGAAACAATCAGTTATCCAAGGAACTCTAATGGAACGTATGAGTAAGAGGAATCAGATGACTATCAACAAATGGCTAATGTGCATACCAACCGTCTTCTTAATGACGAGCGCTCCCACACTCTACGGTCAGGATTTTTTGAAGCAGCTGGAAGCGAAATTGTTTCAAAAACAACAGGAATCGAAAACAAAGGAGCAGCTACCTGCTGCCAATCCCTCTACACAAGAAGCGGCCGAGAATCCTTTCGAATTGCCCAGCGTTCTCGAACCGGATAGCTTGCCAAAGCCTGGGCTTTTGAAGCCGAAGGAAGAAAGCGAATCGCTTGAATTGCCAGCTCCGAAGGCCGATCGGAAAGGTCCGTCGACCCAGCGATCTGCTAAACCAAATCCTTCAACAACCGACAATGCGCTTTCCAAAGCAAGCGGTCCGGTCCAATCGCCTTTCCCGCGAGCGCTCCCGAAAAGCCCAGCTTCATTATCGACGGGTGGTGGCGGTTTCTTAGGTTTGACGGTGGAATCGATTCCAGGAGGTGGCTTTGGATTGACGGTGGTTGAGGTTGCGGCCGATTCACCAGCTTGGAAGGCAGGATTTAGAAACGGCGACAAGGTGATCGGAGTTTCTGGCCAAGCCGTGTCCACGGTCGACGCTTTTGCGCAGCAATTGACACGCTTTGCTCCAGGTGCACCAGTAAAGTTCCTGGTCGATCGCCGGGGGAAAACCGCTAACCTAGTCGCGGTTCTTCAAGATCGGACGATTGCTGGACAGATTCATGGGTTGCGACCTGGAACCGCCGCCGAATTAGAACCAGGCCTAACTCCGGTTGCTGGCAATCGAACTGGGCAAGCCTATTTTGGCATCAATGTTAGCGACATGTCCGACGCTTACCGAAGGCAATTTGGAATTCCAGCTTATCGCGGAGCGTCGGTTACAGAAGTGGTTCCGAATTCACCAGCTCATTCCGCTGGACTCAAGCCAGGTGACTGCATCGTGGAGATTGAGGGAGCAACGGTCCAATCCGGCGAAGTCGTTTTGGACACGATATTGCGTTCGAAGCCAGGTCAAGTGATTTCCGTTTCGTACTATCGCGGTCGACAATTGAATAGCGTAAGCGTCGCGTTGGCTTCCGATCAGGACAATGGCGGCCGCACACCCACGTCGATTTCCCCTGAAATGCTAACACCCGAGTACGTGGCCAATTTGCAAACGGAGTTGGAACGTGTTCATTCGGAGTTGTCAGAAACACAAGCGCGTTTGCAGCAACTAGAAGCGAGATTGCAACGCATCGAAAACAAGCGATAGGGCTAACGGAATTGCAAAATACCGCAGGCTTGCCCTACGGATTGTTCTGCATCTAGGCTACACGCAAATGGCGAGACGCGCATCGTTGCCCAACGATTTTCAGGACCTACAGAACACCCTTGGAACTTGGCACACCTGTTTGACGCGGATCGATTTCACAAGCGATACGGATTGCTCGGGCTGTCGCTTTAAAGATTGCTTCAGCAACGTGATGCGTGTTTCGACCATAGTGCATTAAAATATGCAAATTGCACATGGCGTTCGATGCAAACCCTTGCCAGAAATCTTCGACCAATTCGCTATCGAAATCGCCGATTTTTGGTGACGGCATTTCCGCTTGAAACACCAGAAAAGGACGACCGCTAAAGTCTACTGCGCTCGTTACCAATGTCTCTTCCATTGGTAAAACCATATGGCCATAGCGACGAATTCCATGTTTAACACCCAAACACTGGCTCATGGCTTGACCAAGACAAATACCGATGTCTTCCGTGGTGTGATGCGCATCTACTTGCAGGTCGCCCAAGGCAAGTACATCGAGATCCATCAAAGCGTGCCTTGCAAGCAAGACGAGCATATGGTCTAGAAAACCCACACCCGTATTGATGTTGTTTTGCCCAGTGCCATCGAGCGTCAGCTTCAATTCAATCTTGGTCTCAGCGGTTTGTCGCGAAACCGTGCTAGTGCGAATTGTCGTCATGAATATTGGGAGCTTTCTTATACGTCCAAGTTTCGCACATCGAGCGCATGCTTTTCGATAAACTCTCGCCGCGGTTCGACTTTGTCCCCCATGAGGACACGGAACATCTCATCGGCTGCGGCTGCGTCCGTCAATTGCACTTTAACGACCGTTCGATTGGACGGATCGAGTGTTGTCTCGCGCAGCTCTTCGGCATTCATTTCACCCAAGCCCTTAAAGCGAGTGACGGAAAGGCCGCGTCTACCTGATTCGCGAATACCGGGAAGAAGCCCACGTAGATCTTCCAATCCGATCGCGTTTTCCTCGCGATATAGATAAAAACGGGAATCCGTAGCCCCGGTTCGATCTTTAGGAATTAGGTCTTCGATAGAAAAACCAAAAGCCGCCAATTCCTTGAGGCCCGAGTTTATCGTTCGCACCTCGAACAACTCAGCAATGTGCGTTGTCGGAGCCGCATCCGGCGGGGCTAACTTGGCCGACGCAGGATCATCGCTTGGGGTGGACGCGAGCGGCGTAGCATCGACTAGTACCTTTCTCGACGCCAAGAATTCGTCGAGCTTGTCTCGTGTTACGAACCAGTGGTCTTCGGTGCCCATATCGAGATGGAATACCGGCAAGCGACCCGTTTCTACCTCCATGCGTTCGGTATGCACTCGCAGTGAGATACCGCGTCGTTCAAGCGTAAGCATAGCGTCTTCCATTGAGGCTAGAGTGATACACAGTTTTCGCATCTCCTGG